>RQOI01000115.1 GCA_003854995.1 Candidatus Zhuqueibacterota bacterium | reverse complement strand
GGTGAGATGAAGCAGCGCCGGAAAGAGGTTGGATGGATGTGGCGGAGGCCATCGAAAAAGTATGTTGTGCAAGAGAAGGACGATTGTGCTTTGACGTTTGATCGCCTGGGATGTTCGCTGAGCGCAACGAGCGCGCCAAAGCTAATTGCCGTCGCTGGGGGCAGGGACGGGGTCGGAAAAACAGTCTTTGCAGCCATGTTGGGCATCTGTTTGGCCGGTTTTGAGCGCAGAACGATTCTCGTTGATCTTGATTTTTCCGATGCCAATGTGGGCGGGTATTTGAATTTGGCGCATGCGGAAAAATCGCTCAATAGATATTTCGCGGGGAGATCCATTCATCTCGCGCAGATCATTCGACATACGCCGTTCGCTGGACTGGATGCGATCACTCTTCAATCGGATGAATTGGCAACGACATGGCCCAGGCCGTGGCAGAAGAGGCGTCTCTGTCGTCAGCTCAGGCAACTGGACGCGGATTACGTCATCCTCGATCTCGGCTCCGCCTCCTCGGACGTCGGACTGGATTTCTTTCTGACGGCTGACGACGCCATCCTGCTGTCAACAGGAGATGTCTTTTCGGTCGTCAACAGCTATTCTTTCATCCGTTCGGCCCTGTTGCGAAATTTGAAGAGACGATTTTATGACCATCCGGATCTGCTGCGGATGGTGGATGAATGCGGTTTGCTCGTCGATTGTAAGCTGGTCAAGCCGCTGAACAGTATGATGCGACAACTGGATTTAACGGCGAGAGAAAGATTTCTCGCTGCGGCTGAGGTGTGGCAGACGTTTCGACCCAGAGTGGTGCTCAATTTCCGGCAGGACGAAGATCTCGACGATTTCATCCTGCTGGGCCCGATCACCAGGGATCTGCTCAATATCGAGCTGGACTATTGGGGCCACATCCGCTTTGATGAAAATATCGCGCGCGCCGTACGGGCGCAGCGACCTGAACAACTGCTCCGGCCGACGAGTCCCGCGTCCGAGGATGTCGTGCGGCTCGTCATCCGTCATCTCATCGCCAGGGAGAGCCGCTTCGGAGATCAGAGACTGGGATGGCCGGAGGACAAGAACAGGTTCAGCATGTTCGATGCAGCGGAGGCGCTCCGCTGCACACCCGAATGTCCTCTGTGGGATCAATGCAGCCATCGTGCGGAAGGCAGAGAGTGCGCTAAAATGAATTTCACCGCCCTAAAAAAGGCGGGCTGATGCATATTTTGCTCTTTTAACTCTCAACACTCTCCTCCACTGTCAAACCCCGGCGTCGTCATGCAGCTATGCCAGGCAGCTCGCGCGTCGGGGTTTTTCATGCTAAAAAATGATCGTGAACGTCGTGCCTGCGCCCGGTGCGCTCGCGACCAGAATACGGCCGCCGTGGTCGGCGATGATGCGCTGCGCCAGAAAGAGGCCGATGCCCGAACCGCCCTGTTTGGTGGTGAAATAGGGATCGAAAATGCGTTTGCGCGTCTCTTCGTCCATGCCGCAGCCGCTGTCCGTCACCTCAATCTTGATGCCGCGCGCGCCGCGCTCGTCAGGGCCGACCCGCACTTGGACGTTACTCCCCGCTGCGCTCGCTTCGATGGCGTTTTTGAGCAGGTTGTGCATGACGCTCCGGATCTGCTGTTCGTCGAGGGGCACGTCCGGCAGGTCCGGAGCGGCGTGAAATTGCATGCGCACGCCGGACGCGTCATTCTGGAACAGATCGACCGAGCTCTTGACGACATCGCTGAGGCGCTGCATTTTGAGCTCCGCATGCGGCATCTTGGCAAACCTGGAAAAGGTGTCGGCGATGCGGCGAATGGCGGCGATCTCTTCTTTGATGATGCGCAACGATTCGCTCACCTCCGCAGTGGACGGCAGCGAGGATTCCAGCCGATAGATCGAAAACTCGATGGGCGTCAGGGGATTCTTGATCTCGTGCGATATCTGGCGAGCGACGTCGCGCCAGGCAGCGGCGCGTTCCGCGCGTCCTAAACTCTCCTGACTCATCTTGAGCTCTGCGACCATCCTGTTGAACGACTCGATCAGATAGGCCAGCTCATCCTTTGCTTTTGCCTCCACTCGATAGCTGAGATCACCGGCGCCGATTTTCTGCATGCCCTCGGTGAGCTTGCGGATGGGACCGCTCAATCCGGACGAGACGACGCGCGCCAGCAAAGCCGAGACAATGGCGACGACGAGGATGAAGATGATGATGAGGAACCAGACGACGTTTTCCTCCACCATCTTGTCGCGCAGCAGACCGAGCGTCCGGACGCTCCGCAACGCCGTTGTCACCCGATCTTTTGCAATGACCATCTGGTCAGGGATGGCAAACCCGACGACCACTACGTTCGAATCGATCCGCTCGTACGCCTCGAATAGATCGGCGCCCGGCTCAGCGACGATAGTGCCGTATTCCAGCAGCTGATCCATTTGCATAGCGGAAATTTTCTGCAATCGATTGTGCTGGAGGGCAAGCTCGGCTGTGGCAGCCAGAAAGCGCTGCAGAAGAAACAGGCTGTCCTGTTGCGCGAACTCGCCGACGTAAGAGACCTCCTGCTCGCGCAGTCTATCCGGATCGAGTTCGGCCAGGTGCGGATGCAACCGTAGAAAATGGCGGCCGCGAGCCTCGAGCTGGTCGCGGAAAACATCCAGCGACAGGGTGAACGACTCTTCGACGCCCGGGATCAGCAGCGTCTCCGAGCTCTTGATCACCATTTGACCGATGAACAGAGCGAGGGGGGCAAGAGGGATGATGACGAACAGGAAAAAAAAGAGCGTCAGTCGGGCTTGAAATCGCGAAACCCGGCGCGTCCTGAACCAGAGCAGGATGCTGAATGCGAACGCAAGCAGCAGGATGAAGAGCGACCATTTTACGATGATGGGCATAAGTTGATATTGGATTAACCGCCAATGCGTTTGCGCTTGATCAAATAGTGCAGCAAGACGCGATCAAAGTCTTTCGTCGTATCGACGAGCAGATAATCGATGCGATTCGCCGAACATTCCCGTCTGTAATAGTTGACAAAATTGGCGATCAGCCGGCGATAATCGCCCCGGATGTGCCAGGGCTGCGTCGCCAGTCGGTCGCCGGTCTCCATGTCCTCAAAGACACCGTCCTGTTTGAAATCGAAAAATCGTTCCATGGGATCGAGGATGTGAAAGACAATGACCTCGTGCTTTTTATGGCGGAAATGCTTGAGACCGGACATGACCTTTTGCGGATCATCAAAGAGATCGGAAAAGAGGATGATCAGGCCACGCCGATGAATCCTCTCGGCCATCTGATGCAGCGTTGCGGCGACGTTGGTGCGCGCCTGACTGGTTGTCTTTTGCAGCTCTTTGAGGAGCAGGGTCAAATAGCTGTTCACCGAGCGCGGCGGCATAAAGCTCCTGATCTTTTCATCAAAAGTGACCAGTCCGACAGAATCTCTCTGTTTCAACATCAAATAGGACAGCGCAGCGGCGAGATAGGACGCGTATTCCAGCTTGGCGATTGTGTGCGAGGTATAACCCATCGACGCTGACGAATCCAGCAGCATATAAGACTTGAGGTTTGTCTCTTCTTCAAACTGCTTGACGAAATGACGATCCGTCTTGGCATAGACCTTCCAGTCGATGTGCTTGATCTCGTCGCCGGGCATGTATTGACGATGCTCTGCGAATTCGACGCTAAAGCCGTGATAGGGGCTTTTATGCAGACCGGTGATAAAGCCCTCGACCACCAGGCGCGCCACCAGATGAAGGTTGGCCAACCTGGAGGCGGTCTGCGGATTGAGGACCTTTAGATAATCCTTGTCGTCCGGCGATGCTATCCTGTTTCTCCTACCAGTTTGTCGATGATCTCCGTTGAGGTGATGCCCTCAGCCTCGGCGTTAAAGTTGGTAACGATTCGGTGCCGCAGCACCGGATTGGCGACGGCTTGAATGTCCTCGATGTCGGGTGTCGGCCGTCCATCCAGGATGGCGCGCGTCTTGGCGCCGAGGACAAGATATTGCGACGCGCGCGGTCCGGCGCCCCAGTTGATCCACTCTTTGACAAAGGGCGGCGCATCGTCAGCTTTCGGTCGCGTCCTGCGCGCCAGCCGCACCGCAAAGTCGATCACGTGATCAGCTACCGGGACACGGCGAACCAGGTCCTGCAGATCGATGATCTGCGCAGCGTTGAGAATGGTGTTCAGAGTTGCGCTGTAGGCGCTCGTCGTCGAGCGTACGATCTCCTGCTCCTCGTCGAGCGTCGGATAGTCGACCCACAGATTGAACATGAAGCGGTCCAGCTGCGCTTCCGGCAGCGGATAGGTGCCTTCCTGCTCGATCGGATTTTGCGTTGCGAGCACAAAAAAGGGCTCGGCCAGGGTGTAGGTGTTGCCCGCAGCGCTCACTTCATGCTCCTGCATGGCCTGCAGGAGCGCGGATTGGGTCTTGGGCGGCGTCCGGTTGATCTCATCCGCCAACAGAATGTTCGCAAAGACCGGGCCGCGCACAAACTTGAATGCCTTTTCGCCGGTCGATTTGTCCTCTTCAATGACTTCGGTGCCGGTGATGTCGGATGGCATCAGATCTGGGGTGAACTGGATGCGATTGAATTTCAGATCGAGCACCCTCGCCAGCGTGCTGATGAGCAACGTCTTGGCCAGACCCGGCACGCCGACGAGCAGGCAGTGGCCGCGGGAGAGGAGCGAAATCAAGAGTTCATCGATCACGCGGCGCTGACCGATGATCACCTTGCCTATTTCATTGACAATAGCATCATGCGCCTTTTTCAATTCCCCTACGATCTCGACATCCGGGGCGCTTTTTTCACGGGTCATTAGTCCTCCAGTGTGGCAGTAAACGACAAAGTAATTATTTCTTGAACGAAAGTCAATGTTGCGCGAATAAAAAATGAAAAAGGTCAGTTTCTGGCAAGTCGATATAAATTTAAAGTTGTTGAGTCTAGAAGATAAAGAATATAACCACTGAGAACGCCGAGGACCGCCGAGAAAAAACAGATGTTCTTTTCTTCCACAATAGTGCCTAGAGTGAACGTAATAAAATTTTTTAACCTGAAAAATTCACCCACACGAGACACCAAGATTGATTTTATTACGGTTTGAAACCGTGCAAAAGATGGCTTGTAAACTTTTATTCTGTTGATTTCTTTCTAAGCCTTTATTCCTTTGTGTCTTCGAGTCTTGTGTGAGGTTTTTCTGAATAATCCAGGTTATACTATTTTTCATCTATTTTCTCGGCGGTCT
>RQOI01000114.1 GCA_003854995.1 Candidatus Zhuqueibacterota bacterium | reverse complement strand
GTGAAGAACTGGATGCTGCGACGCGGGCCGTAAAAAAATGGCTGATCGTAGACAGTATCCGAATTGAGGCCGGATACGACGCGATTGTTGGCGCGCCGGCCTGGGTCATCGGGCTTGCCGGTTTCGTTATAGACATCGTAGACATTTTTGCGATCAAACAGATTATTGATTTGCAGTCCGAATTTCAACTGAAACCTGCCGACCGGGACGATCTTTTGGCCGCTGAGGATGACGTAATTGATCCACGGCATGCGTTCGGAATTCGTCTCCTGCGGCACATTCTCGACCGTCGGCGTGTATGGGGCGCCGCTTTGGGCGACGACGATCAGGTTAGTCATGAAATTGCTGAATGGTTTTGTGCCAAACAATTCCCAGCCGCCGCCTTTGGGAACCCGATAACCCATCAAAACGCTGAAATCGTGCGTGCGGTCATAGGACATGAGAATTTCGCGCTTGGGCTGCGTCTCGGGCGTGTCGGTGTTGCGATAGCCTTCCCACGGATCAGCGCGATTCGCCTTGGCGACGGACCAGGTGTAGGTCAGACGACCGCTCCAATTCGTCCGCAACGCCACCTTTTCGAGGGTCAAATCAAAACCGCGCGCGGTCGCATAATCGATGCCTTTATTGATCGTATAACTGAACGGGAATGCCGGCACGCGCTCGGTGGCGTTGAGGCCGCTGTACTCCTTCATCCAGCCGACGAGGCTCGCGACCCACTCTTCCTGCAGCTGATTGCGCAGGCCGAATTCATAGGCCGACAGTTTTTGCGCGCTGAGCAGCGGATTGCCGACAATGGGTGAAAAGGTCGTCAAATCGCGTTCGCTGTTGAGGTAAATATTACGATAGGTCGGCAACTGATGAAAGATGCCATAGCCGAAGGTGAAGGTCGCTTTGTCGGTGATGATGTGCGAAATGCCGATGCGCGGACTCCAGTCGTATTGCATTTCCGTTTCTTTCAGCTCACTATTGGGATCGCTCGGATCCACCCAGGCATCGGTATTATAATCGTAGGCGTCCAGGCGTACGCCGAGGTTGATCGTCATGTAGGGATACTCGATTTTATCCTGCAGATAGACCGAGTATTCTTCCGGACGTTTGTGGTAGAATTCCGTATAAGGTTGCTGGATGAAAGGGAGTTGAATCTCATCGAAATAGAGTTCATGAAATTTGGCGTCCAGGCCGAGCTGCAGCTGATGATGCATATTGACCTGGCTGGTGATATCAAGCTTGCCTTCGATGGTGTTTGTCCACGATTCGTGAAAATAGCGGCCAGAGCCTTCTGTTGTATAATTATAGTACGGGGCATTATAGCCGCTCCCCCAGCTGTTGTATTGCCAGGAGCGAAGCCACTCGTCATCCATAGAATAGACAGTCGGATCCGGATGGACAGAGGGATCGAGATGCGCGTCGTCCGGCAAGAGCGGATTATCGATATCATCCCGCATGAGGGCTATATTCCTCTCAAACTCATCCGGATAACCGTCGCCATCGCTGTCCAATGGCACGGCATTTTCCGTATTGGCATTTGCGTTATAGGGATCTGTGCTCAGTCGGGTTTCCACCCAGTCCTGAAAGCCATCGCCATCCTGATCCCAGTTTTTCACCAGATAACGACGCTTTTGATAAAATCGTGAAAGACGCGTGGTGTAAAAGGTCTTGCTGGAGATCTGATGCGTCCACTCGAGTGACTGACGATCCGAGTTGAGCAGCGTGTGGTTCTTGCCTTCGGGATAGTAGCGAAAGATGATCGATTCGCCATCGTTGCTATACATCATCATGTCCGTATCCACAACCCAGCCGGTCGCCACCAGCTTCATCGCCGGACTGATGCGCCACGCCACTTTGCCAAACAGGTCATAGATGTTTTCATAGCCGAGCTTGTCCCACCCGGCTATTTTGTCCAATGGCTCGGAACGATCATCCGGATCATTGGGATTATATGGTGGCAGCCAATTGGCGTTCATATTGCCTGGATGCGCCGGGCTGCCGCGCAACGGGCCCTCTGTCCAGGTTTTGTCATCGAACTCGAGCACGCGGCCATTGTTCACAGAACTCTCGCCAGAGATGAAAAAGGAGACCTTGTTTTTCAGGAACGGAATCGGACCGCCAAAGGCGCCGGCAAAATCCTTCAAACCCTCAAGGTACATGGGATAGAGAAAAGTGCCGGGGGTATTGGCCAGGCTGCCGCCTATTTCCGACGTCTGATAGCGGAAGACGCCCTCGTAGCGCTCAAAATCGCCGGTTTTGGTGATCCAGTTCTGCATGCTCGACAGCGCATCGCCGTACTCGGCATTGAACACGCCGGTCTCGGTCACCATCTCCTCCACCGCATACTTGTTCAGGCGGGTGCCCATTCCCTTGCCGCCGTAGGTCGGATTTCTGACGTACAAGCCATCGAACATGTAGCCGATCTCGCCGGATCGGCCGCCGCGCACGTGAATCTGCTCGACGCCGCGCTCGGCAAAGCCGGGTATGCCATAGGATTGATAATCGATGGCCACAACGCCGGCCTGCAGGGTGAACATGTCGGTCAAATCCTGCACCGGCGCCGAGCGAATCTCGGCAGCGCTGATGACCGTCTTTTTCACCGTCACATCTTTTTCCACCAGCGGTCGTTCGGCCGTGATCTCGACGGTCTCGCCCTCGATGGCCTCAATGGACAACTCGTAATTCAGCTCGGTCGTCTTGTCCATGTTGACGATGACCTGATTCTTTTGCACGGATTGATAGCCGATCATGCTCGCCTTGACGCTGTAGACACCGGGCGGCACATTGATGATGATGAAGACGCCATCCGCATCCGATGCCGCGCCCATGGACGTTCCGGTGATGACAATGTTGCAGCCGGGGAGCGCGTCGCCGGTCTCTTTATCCGTGACTTGTCCGACGATCTTGCCGACCGTCGCCGCAACGGCGAGAAAATGAAAGGTAAAGATAAAGATGAGAATGAAAGCAAACGTGGTTCGTCGCATGCGTAACCTCTCGTAAACACTAGTTTTGCACTATAACTGGAGTATGGATATAAATAAAGATAACCGATATTATAGTCAACCACAAGAATAAATTTCAACCGCCGAGCCCGCAAAGAAACGCCGAGTTTTTGCACAAATCTCTCAATTTTTGATTCTTTCTCGGCGATTCTCGGCGTGCTCTGCGGTTAATAATGATAGCATACGCAATTTTACACTTGATACTACTGCATCAAAATCATCTTTTTCGTGGCGCTATAGTCACCGGCGGTCATGCGATAGAAATAGACGCCGCTCGAAAGATCCTCGGCCTGCCACTTGACAGTGTGCGATCCGGCCGGCATATTTTTGTCAACCAGGACCGCGATCTCTTTGCCCAGCGTATTGTAGACAGCCAGTTTGACATGGCCGTCCTTCACGATGTTGAACTGAACCGATGTCGCCGGATTGAAAGGATTCGGATAGTTCTGCGACAGGCTATATTCAGTCGGCCGCGCATCCGGCGTTTCGACCAGGCTCGGATTCTCTTTGCCTGTGCCAGTCACCGGAATGCCGACGCTGAACTCGTTCGGATCGTTGTTCGGCAGGGCGATGTAGGTGTCGTATACCTTGGTCTCTTTTGCCGACGGATCAAAGATGATGGACACTTGTGTGCTGCTGTTGGCCGGCACCGTGAAGGTCGATGGACTGACGGTAAAATCGGCATCTCCGGCAAAAGCATTGGTCACGACCAGGTCCTGATCGCCGACATTTTTGACCGTCAAAGTCTTGCTGACCGGGCCTGTTTCGCCGATATCGCCGAAATCAAGGCCACCCTGCGTCGTCTCGGTCACCAGCTCAATGTCGGGGCCCCAAAGCGTTGTCTTTGCGGTTGGAAACGCTGAAACCGGAATGGCCCAGTGGCGAATTTCCGCATTTGCCCAGGTGCCATGATCTGAACCCTCGCCGATCGGCACGCCGGGAACATCCGGCGTGTTCTGATAGATGATGTGAATGGCGTCGTTGCCGTTCTTGTTCGCCACGCTGATGTAGCGCAGGTTCTGATGGATGCAATCGTCCTCCGGGATCAGCTGCACCGCATCGCCCCATGTCTTGCCGCCATCGGCGGACTTGGCGCCCCAGATTCGCCCGAATGAGAGCGGACCAAAATCTATCTCGGCTTGTGTAATGCCATCTGCGGCCACCAGGGTGTCCGTGTCGCTATATTTTGTGAACAGGCAGTAGAGATTTCCGGCCGCATCCACGCCGATCTGCGGCATGGTGACGTATTGTTGAAAAGTGCCCGGCCACACGCCAGTCGTTTGGTCACGTTTAAAGATGGTTGAGATGCCGGTGGAGGGGCTCCAGTGTTTGATGCTGAATCCGCCTTCACTGTGCGAATTTTCGCCGTTCAGGAAAGTGATGTACGGCGTGATCCATGTCAGACTGGTGCCATTGGGATAGTAGGTTGATTCGGACGTCCAGATTGTCTCATTCCACACCACATGCGCCTCGCCCTTATGGTACAGCAGATCGGCCGGGCCATGCGGCGCCGGATGATAGCCGGGCTCGCCAACGATGAGACTATCACTGGTCTCTTCACGCGTGAAAGGATAAAGTGATGTGTCAGCGGGCGCCATTGTCGTCGAGTCCAATGTGACGATGACATCCCAACGGATGGGATAGGTGAGATAATCATCCGCTTCAGGGAAGGGCGCATTGAGAATTTGTACGCCATCCTTGAAGGTGACGCCGCGATCATCGCTTTCAAAAAAGTAAAAATCGTGACCCGGATTGGCGACGAGCACGCCGACCTTGTCATTGTCCGTATCAGATGCTTCGACCTGGTGGCTGCCGGCCTCGTTGGCGCCGGATGCACCGGTTGTCAGTCTGTACTTAGCCGTATCCGGAAACATGGCAATCCAGTCGGACCAGGTGGCGCCGCGATCGGTCGAGCGCCAGAACATGATGTTGTCATTGACGCCGTTGATGAGGCGCACCCAGTCGTCCTGGTTGTTATTGGTGGCCGTGACATACCAGACATCGCTGCCATCGGTCGCGACGTCAGGCCAAAAGGGTTCCAGGTCTTTGGTGCCGTCCTGACGGGCATTCCACACCTCGGACATGCTGAAAAAGCCGAAACCTGCCGCAAAGTCATAATACACCCGCGTCGCTTCTTCATTGGTAATGGTATGATGTGATGTCGGTACGGCAATGTTATTTTTATCCACAGCCAGCGAGCCATAGCCGGCGCGCTGCGTCTCGATCGGGATGCCCAAGCCATGCAGCCAGCTGGCGCCATCCCAGAAATTATACTGCATCCGGCGACCCGGGAAACCGGGCACTTCGGCGATATCGCCGTACATCCATTGCGCGTGGATTGTTTTGGATGTTGCATCGTACCAAATACGATCGTGCAGATTATCATTGGTTTGATAATTGTAGGCCGTCTCGCCGATCTTGACTCCGGGCAAGCCGGCAGCCGGAACGGCAGTCGTACGAATCTCGTCCGGCTCGGCATTCGGGCCGTCGGTCGCCTCCAACCGCACCGCGCGTTCGCCGACTTGTTCGGCATGCGCAGCACTATACTTCAGATCAACCGCAGAAAGGGATACCGCGTAAAGCAAAATGAATGACAAAACCCATAGCAACTTTTTCATCGATTACCTCCTCTTTAATTATAAATTGAAATGATATATGACCTGCATTATTTTGCAACCGTAATATGAATAGACGCACACGATCCTCATCAACCGTCTCGCAGAAAGTGCAGATGATGGCGGGCCTGTTGCGGCGGACAAATTTTTTTGACTTTGTTATGTAGGAAAATTTCCGCAAAAATGCAAGTGAAAAGTCTGAGCAATT
>RQOI01000113.1 GCA_003854995.1 Candidatus Zhuqueibacterota bacterium | reverse complement strand
TGCGGCGCGACGCAGAGGCCGCAGTCGCGTCCGACCCTGCTCCAGGGCGTCGTCGTGGTGGTGATCACCGGAACACCAAAAGCCAGGGCATCGGCAATGACATTGCCAAAATTCTCCGCATAGGAGGGCAGGATGAAAAGAGCCGCCCTGCGGTAGAGCGACCACTTTCGTTCATCGCGGACAGGACCGGTGAACAGCACAGAGTCACTGACGTGCAAATCGCGGACAAGCTGCCGCACCGCGCCTGCATATCCCATATAATCGGGGCCGGCGATCACCAAAATCGCGTTCGGATGATCCCTGCTGACGCCGGCCCAAGCCGGGATGAGCAGATCCAGTCCTTTTTGCGGACTGAGACGCGACAGAAACAGCACAACCCGGCGGTCGCGCAACACCGGCCAGAGCAGGTTCGCATCGGGACTGTCCGGCAAATGGTGCGGATCGATGCTGTTGACGCCGTTCGGAATGACGACCACTTTTTCATGCAAGCCAAATGCGCGCGCATGTTCGACTTCCTGCTCAGCGGTCGCGTGGATGAACTGCGCCCTTTTGAGAATCGGCCGGACATAGGTCATAAAACCGGCCATTTTTTTCAGCCGCCGAATGCGAAACATAAAGGGATCCAGACCATTTCGCAAGGCGGCAAGATAGGGCTTGTTGTAGCGCTGCGCAGACCAGGCCGCGACCGTGACGGGATAGGTGTAGATGCCGTTCAGATGCACGACATCGCTCTGCGCAACCACTTTGCGGATGAGCGCCCCCCCGGTCAGCGACAGCGCGCTCTTTGCGCTGCATGTGTACGGATAGGCGAATACGCTGAGATGCGGCCCTTCGACCGTGCGAAAATCCTGCAGCGGCACACGGCCGTCAAGAGAGGCGTCGCTGGTGAGGACCGAGACCTCCACCGGCAGATTCGCCAGGGCGCGGGACAGCTGATACCCGGCCTCGGTCACGCCGCCAAAACCGGTCGACGGCGGATAGTGCGTCGTCACAAAAGCGACCCTGATGCGCTGCTCCTTTTTTGGACTCTCTTTTCGATCATCTTGGCCTGGATCATCAGCTCATAGACCAGATAGAGCAGACAGTAGACAAAACCCGCTCGTCCGTCCAGAAAACCTCTCTTCCACACATAGCTGTAAAAAAATCGCAGCAAAGGCCGCATCGGCAGATGGAACGACAGCCGCCGCAGCGCTTGCCGTCTCTTGTGACCGTCGCGGCTGAACAGCGTCGCGATCTTTATCTTATCCTGTATCGATTGAAAAAATGCATCGCATTCCATGGAGGAGAGTCGATTATGTTTGGCGAGCCAATGGGTGAATCCTTTTGAAAAGCTATAATGGATATAAGGCGTCCTGATATAGCGGACCTCGCCGTTCACATCCCATGTCTCGCCGTGGCCGGTGACCGCATTTCTGTAGACGACCGCGCCGCGCCGGCAGAGTCTGGGATGCCAGACCGGAAAATTCGAGCTGCGGCGCACCCACACCCCGAACAGCATCACTTTGAAGCAGAGGTAAAAAGCGGCTGCATCGGAACGCGTCGCCGCCACAATGTCGTCAGCCAATGCGCCGGGCACGACCTCATCCGCATCGATGAACAGCACCCAGGTCGAATCGATCGCCGTGTTCTGCAGCGCCCAGTTGCGCTGGGCGGCGAAACCGCGCCAATGGTTCGTATAGATGTCGCAGTGCCATTGCGCGGCGATCTCGAGCGTCTTGTCTGTGCTGCCAGAATCGACCAGGATGATCTTTCGACACCACTTCAGGGACTGCAGACACTGCGGCAGATCCTGCTCCTCATTGACGGTCAAGACGACGGCTGTGACATCGCATTCATTCATGCCAATTACCCAGGGAAATCAATCGGATCATACCCGCCCACTCTCTTTTTGTGCAGCAGGCAGAGGCTTCATTCTTCGCACCAGGCACAAGATGGAGGGATCGAGACGAACGACGAGAATATCCATGACCACGAGCGTCACGTTCCACAAGGCCATGGTCAAACCGGACGCCAGCGCCGCCCCCAACGCGCCCAGAGGCGGAATCAACAGCAGATTCAAAACAATGCAGACGGCCACAGCAATGCCCATCACTTTCGCGGTCAAATTCTGGTAGCCCGTCAGATTGAGAAGAAATGACGCCGGTCCCATCAGTGATTTGATCGTCTGACCGGCCAGCAGGATGAGCAGGATGATATAACCGTCGCCAAAGTCACGGCCAAAAAAAGCGAGGATAGACTTGCCAAACAGGGCGATCAACAGAGAGGTGAATAACGTAAAGACAGCGATGCCCTTGGCGGAAAAGACGAGTATGGACTGCAGTTCCTCGCGCTTGTCGGCATAGTACAATTCGCTGATCATGGGCGCAGCGATCGAATTGATGGCCATCAGAATAAAAGTCGCCAGAATGACGATGCGCGTGGCCGCGGAAAAAACCGCAATTTCCGCGGAGGATCGGTAGAATCCCAGTATGATCATCGACGCCTGGCTCAGGACGATATTCATGCTGCTCATCAGCAGCATGGGCGTAGAGGTGATGAACCACAGTTTGTTATCGTATTGGGTGGGCGCCGCGCGCGCTTGGGAAGGCATTTTGCTGATGAACAACAGGGCGCCGAAGAGGGAGGCGATGATGATGGCCAGCAGCTGACTCAGCCACGCGCTCGCAGCGTCGAGGGCGCCTCTCATCCGGACAAAAAGGAGTGCGGCGAGGACGATGATGATCGGGCGCAGGACGCTCTCCGGCAGCTCGGCCAGGACGACGTGTTTGCAGGCGCGCAGAGCAGCCTGGCGAATGACCGTGACGCTATAGAAGGGCAGCGCGGCCAGCATCAGGCAGAGCGGCGCGATCCATGCGGCCGGCATTTTTTCGCGCAGCGCCAAAACGACGAGGACGCCGACGATGCTGATGCTGATGGCAGCGATCGTGCTGAAAAGAAAAGAGGAGCGAATGACGCCGCGCAACCGGCGCCAATCGGACTTGACCAGATATTCGGGAATGAATCGAAGAAGCGACGTGTCGAATCCCAGAATGGCGAGAATGGACAGTATCGTCAGCCAGCTCAGCGCATAGGCATAATGGCCGTATTGCTCGGCGCCGCACAGCCGCGCCAGCACCACCTGCGAGGAGAACAGCAGTCCCGCACCGACGAACTTAATAATGAACGAGCCAACCGCGCCCTTGAAGAATACGGCCCGGTTGCTGTCCGCCAGAATCGATTTAATCCGGAGCAAGGATGTCCTGCAATTCACTTTCAATGGCGCGGAACACGACGAGCGGCTTGATTCGCCGCAGGCAGGAACGATGCTCGCAGTATTCGAGCAGGCAGCCTTCGCATTTGATGCGGCTTCTGAAAACCAGATGACCGGCGCCATAGGGATGCCATTTGCCCTGCGCGTCGCGCGCTGAAAAGATGGCGACGCAGCGCGTATTGACCGCTGCAGCGAGATGCATGGGGCCGGAATCGTTGCCGATATAGAAAGCGCAGCGACTGAGCGCTTCTGCTGTCTGGCGCACCGAGAGGACGCCCGCGGCGTTGTAGCCCCGGCGCCAGCTCTGCAGCAGCATCTGCGCCAGCTCGCGATCCTGACTGCCGCCAAAGACGATCGGGAAAATGTCATATTTTTTGATCAGCCGCAGACCGAGGGTGCTGAAACAGGCGACGTCCCACCTTTTCGCCTGCATTTTTGCGCCCGGCGCAAAAGCGACGACAATTTTGCCGGAGTGCTGATGGCCCAGGGATTGAAACCAGTCATCAACAAATTTTTTTTCGTCCTGTCCCAGGTTCAAATGAAACTCCGCCGCACCTTCTGGCGGGACCGGAATGCCATCAGCCTTGAGTCGGGCCAAAATCAGGTCCGCTTCGTGCAACGGCATCGCTTCATCTTCCGATCGGCGGACATAGCCGTCCATGCCGTAGATATCGCGAATGCCCACCAGCCTGAACAGTCTGCGATCGCGGTCAATCTGCCGTCGCGAGCGCCGCGATGGCGTGAGATAGACGAGAACATGGAATTGCAAAAGCCAGAGTCGCGGCACGAGCCAAATCAGCGACACGGCCTGTAAAAGCGCGTTCAGCCTTGTTGATTTTGGGAAAAACAGAAAACGATCGAAAAATCCCGCTCCCGCAAAGAGGTGCGCGCTTGAAATTCGATCCGAGGTGAGAAATCTGTCGGTCAGCAGAGTATACTCCGCGTCGCCGAAATGGTTTTTCACTGCCTGCAGCGCGGGCAGAATCATCACCGAATCGCCGATCTGGCCGATGTGAAAGACAAGCACCTTCAATTTCTTTGTTGATCCGATCATTTTGTCCTGCCGTGCAGCTGAACTCTATTTTCAGCCGGGCTTTTTGTCCCTACCTCTGCGCGCTATGACATTTTTATAGAAAAAGACGATCATGAACAGGAGGATGATTTGAACCGGGAAAATTCGGAAGAGTCTGACAATATACTGGGAGTACGACCACTGGTGCGCATTCAGCAGGATGGGGACGATGAAAAATATGGCGAACACGTTGCCCTGGATACTGGGGCCGATCTTTTTGATGAACAGGAAGAGCATGATGAAGACGAGGAGCGGGATGAAAACGAGTCCAATCCACTTGGTTGCGGCAAAAGAGCAGGCGATGAGCGGCACAGTGGGAAAACCGATGACACCATATTTTCGCAGCCCCAGTTCCCAGGTGATCTGATCTTCCAGCGAGATGATGCTCTTGTTCGGATTCATAAAGCCGGGCAGAATCAGATCAAAGCCGCGACCCAGGATGTGCGCACCCATCTCAGCGCGATTTAAAAAGCTTTCCACCACAATGTCGTTGTGCTGAATGGTGGCAAATCGGTCGATGAACAGCAGATTTTGGCCGAAATACTGATAATGGTAGAGCGCATTCTCCCGATTGATGACGAGAAAAAAATAGTCGATGAGATACTCGGATTGCGTCATTTTCCCGGCATTGTTGATCAGATAATCCATCCGCTGATCGAACGGCAGAAACCACAGCTCGTTGCGATACATGTGCACAGCCGGGCCAAAAATGAAAAACACGAACAGGAGCAGTAAAATAGCGATGACCATCTGCTTCACCGTCAGACGTCGGCGATAGACGAGCGAGGTGAAGAAATAGTAGCCGAACGTCAAGCCGAGGATGATCTTTCGACTCTCCACCAGACCCATGAACGAGCCGGTCGCCAACATGACGACGATCCACTTGTTGATCGATTTCCTGTTGTCAGTCGATATCAATACAAAAGCGGTCGCCGCGACGATTCCCATGAAAAAAATGGGATAGATGGTGTCAAAGCCGCCGAATCCCTTCTCCTGCGAGGTCGCTTGCGCGCGTGGATCGATCCGATAGAGCTGACTGAGGGCCCAGAGCAAGAATCCCAGCGCATAACAGACAATGGCCAGGTATTTCAGAAAGCGCAATTCATTGGTCGGCCGAAACAACGGCTTGCCAACGGGCAAGGCTTGCGCAAATTTGAGGGCAAAGAGCACCTGGAAAGAGACGATGAAGACGATGAGAAAGCTGGTGAAAGGTGCATACAGGTTGGATTCCAGTGACTGACCGAGCATCGTCTTCAGCAAGATGGCAAAAAACAGTGTGTTGAATAGAAATGCAAATCCCACCAGGCTGCCGGCATCAGTGAGACCGCCGCTGCTCAAAATGAGAAAACCGCACAGCGCCGTGGCAGCGGCGAGCATGAGAATCTTGACATCCGTCCCCAACGCCAGCTGGAGAAATAAAATCGATGCCGTGATGAACAGCCACAAAAACACCTGTTTGAAGCGCGCCAGTCTGGATGTCGTATACCCCGCCATCTGCGGAGGGAAATATCGTGTCATAGAGGCCGGATTCAAGCGAATTCCCTTTGTCTACTGCGCTTCATCGCGGTCCTGCATCACCATGCGGCTCGGTCAAGATCGGCTCGACAAAAATGCTGTACGGCTGCGTCGCGCTGTCATTATCGCGCACATCAATATAGTGCACCACATCATTCACTTCGGTCAAACCCCAGTAATTATGCGGAAAGGAGACGGACTTGGCTTCTTGCCAATGTACGGCATAACCGCTGACGAGCCAGCCTCTGCCGGAGTAGTGAATGTTATTCCTTTCGATGATCGGTGCATTGCAGTTGTAGATTTCGATCGCCGTCTTGTCACAGTCCCGCAGGATATTGTATTCCATGCGAACGGGATTCGTCGCTGCAAAAGAGGCCTTGTTGGCATAGACGCCGGTCGTGCACTTTTCCAGATAATTGTGCATAAAATCGCCATAGGTGTTGAACTCAAAGATGCAGGCCGTGCCAAGGCCTCTGAAGAGATTGTCCGTCACCGTCGCTCTGGAAGCATTGATGACGATGCCGGCGCCATAGAGAGAGATCGGCGTCGTCGCAAACAGCGTGCGGACGACCTGGGCGTCTGAATTTCCCTCGATTCGCACGCCCACCGGACAATTGAAAAAGGCGCAGTTTTCCACGATGCCGGTGCTCTCGCGCGAGATGAGGATGCCGGTATTGCCGACGCGGCTGAAAAGCGAGCGGGAAATGGTGAACTCGGCTGCGGACGTTCTGATGCCATCGATGGCAAAATCCAGGCGCGCGCAGTTCATCGTCGTCATCCCGTTGGCGTTCACGCCGCGCCAGGCGGTGTAGCCGGACTCGGCCGACGGCACATTGGCGGTGAACCAAACCATATCATCTTCGGTCCCGTTCACCTGAATGCCGCCGTTTGCCTCGATCTTGTAATTGTTGCCGATCCGCACCACGCAGCCTTTGTCAATCAGGAGCGTGCCGCCCTCGCGGATCGTCAGATCGCCATTGATGATGACATGCTGACCAGCCGGCCAGACGGTATAGGTATCGATGCTGCCGGAGATGGTGATCTCCCGGTACAATTTCATCTCCGGAATCGCTGACGCGCCATCGACATTGAGCAGATAGCGCCAGCCAAAATCCGCTTTTTCGGCGACGATGTGATACTGACCATCGGGTATGTCGCTGAAAAAATAGTGGCCCTCCTCATCCGTCGTTGTGGCATAGAGCGGCGTGGCGAGACGATGGTCAAAAGTCAGATCCAGGCGCCTGTCCAATCCCGTATTCGGGAAACGGGTCAGCCGATTGCTGATCGCTGTATCCGTCGCAGCGCCATACAACTCGACCGTGATGCCGGAAAAATCCAGTTCGTTCGACAACCTGACAATGCCGCTGAATGATATGACTTTGGACTCGGTGAACTGCCGAGTACAGGCGAGAAACAGAACGATCGGTAAAAGACAAAACAACTGCTTCATAGCATGACCTCTGACCTGAAAATGATATCAGTGCACGGCCTGGAACAGGCGCGCATTCGCCCCGTCACTTACAGAAATGGCCTCTCTGCATCTGCAC
>RQOI01000112.1 GCA_003854995.1 Candidatus Zhuqueibacterota bacterium | reverse complement strand
GCGAATGACGGCACCAATGAGGGCATTCGCCATTTGACGAAACCGTTTCGCAGCGTCCAGTTCCACCCTGAAGCCTCACCCGGGCCCCTGGATACCACTCTTCTGTTCGATGATTTCAAAAGGATGATAGCATGAGCCTGCCGAACAAAGTGATCATCCTGGGGAGCTCGGCCTTGAAAATCGGTGAAGCCGGCGAGTTCGATTATTCCGGCAGTCAGGCGATCAAGGCACTGAAAGAAGAGGGCGTGTTCACCATCCTCGTCAATCCCAATATCGCCACGATTCAGACCTCCGACCATCTGGCGGATCAGGTTTATTTTCTGCCGGTCACGCCCTACTTTGTCGAGCAGGTGATTCAAAAAGAAAAGCCGGACGGGATCCTGCTCGGCTTTGGCGGCCAGACGGCATTGAATTGCGGCCTGGAGCTGGAGCGGTCGGGCGTGCTGGCGCGCTATGGCGTCAGAGTGCTCGGCACACCGGTCGAGGCGATTCTGAATACAGAAGATCGCGAGCTGTTCGTCGCCAGGCTGCAGCAGATCAACGTCAAGACCCCCCGCAGCTTTGCCGTCAAGAGCACAGACGAAGCCGTGACCAAAGCGCGCGACATCGGCTTTCCGGTCATGATTCGCATTGCTTTTGCCCTCGGCGGACTCGGGTCCGGTTTGTGTCGCGACGAAACCGAGGTGCACGAGCTGGCGCAAAAAGCCTTCAGCTATACCAATCAGATTCTGGTCGAGGAGTATCTGCTCGGCTGGAAAGAGATCGAGTACGAAATCGTCCGCGATCAATATGACAACTGCCTGGCCGTCTGCAATATGGAAAATTTCGATCCCATGGGCATCCATACGGGCGAGAGCATTGTCGTCGCTCCCAGTCAGACTTTGACCAACCGTGAATATCACATGCTGCGCGCCGTGGCCATTCGCACGGTTCGTCATCTTGGCATTGTCGGCGAATGCAATATCCAATATGCGCTCGATCCCTTTTCCGAGGACTATCGCGTCATCGAGATCAATGCGCGACTCTCGCGCAGCTCAGCCCTCGCCTCCAAGGCCACCGGTTATCCGCTGGCGCACGTGGCCGCCAAGCTGGCGCTGGGCCACAGCCTGACCGAGGTGTCGAACTCGATCACCAAGGTGACCAAGGCCAGTTTCGAGCCGGCGCTGGACTATCTGGTGGTCAAGATGCCGCGCTGGGATTTGCAGAAATTCCGCCAGGTCTCGAAAAAAATCGGTTCCGGCATGAAATCGGTCGGTGAAATCATGGCCATCGGCCGCACGTTCGAGGAGGCGCTGCAAAAAGGACTGCGCATGCTGGAGATCGGCGCCAGCGGTCTGGTGCTCAACAGACACTTTGATGTCAAGGATATAAAAAAAGAACTGGCGGAGCCGACGGATCAGCGCATCTTTGCCATCCCGGCCGCGTTCAAGGCCGGCATGACGGTCGATGACGTGCACGGGCTCACCTACATCGACAAGTGGTTTCTCTACAAGATTAAAAACATTGTCGACATTGAGGAGCGGCTCGGCGCTGTTGGCGAGCAGCGTTGTCCGCACGATCTGCTGCAGGAGGCCAAGCAGCACGGATTTTCCGACGCGCAGATCGGCCGCGCCCTGGGCGCGACCGAATCCGATGTCCGGCAGCTGCGCCGGGCGTATAGTCTCACTCCCAAAGTGAAACAGATCGACACCCTGGCGGCGGAATATCCGGCGCAGACCAATTATCTCTATCTGACCTACAACGGCGCCGAAGACGATCCCGGTTTTCTCGAACGCAATTCCGTCATGGTCCTCGGCGGCGGAGCGTATCGCATCGGCAGCTCGGTCGAGTTTGACTGGTGTTGCGTCAATTCGGTCATGACGCTGAAAGATTTGAATTATCAGACCATCATGGTCAACTGTAATCCGGAGACCGTGAGCACCGATTATGATGAATGCGACAAGCTCTATTTTGATGAATTGAGCTTTGAGACCGTCCTCGATATTTACGAAAAAGAAAAGCCCATCGGCGTCATCGTGTCGATGGGAGGGCAGATACCGAATAACCTCGCCCTGCGGCTGGACGAGGCCGGCGTCAAGCTCCTCGGCACTTCGGCCCGCAGCATCGATAATGCCGAGGATCGCCACAAGTTTTCCAAAATGCTCGATGATCTCGGCATTGATCAGCCCGAATGGCGCGAGCTCGCCGCTATGGACGAAGCGATCCGGTTCGCTGAGGCTGTCGGCTATCCGGTGCTCGTGCGGCCCTCGTACGTATTGAGCGGCGCAGCCATGAGCGTGGCGTCGACGAACGCCGAGTTGATCAAGTTTTTGAATAAAGCCTCTGATATTTCATCGGATCATCCGGTGGTCATTTCCAAGTTCATCGAGCACGCCAAAGAGATCGAGATCGATGCTGTAGCGCAGGAGGGCGAGCTGCTCGTCTATGCCATCTCCGAGCACGTCGAAAACGCCGGCGTCCATTCGGGTGACGCCACCATGGTGTTGCCGCCGCAGCGAACCTATCTGGAGACGACGCGCCGGGTGAAAAAGATCGCCCGGCAACTTGCAAAGATATTAAAGATAAACGGGCCCTTCAACATGCAGTTCGTGGCCCGGGACAATGATGTGAAGGTCATTGAATTGAACCTGCGCGCCTCGCGCAGTTTCCCGTTCGCCTCCAAGATTTTCAAGATGAATTTCATCGACATTGCCACCCGCGTCATCATGGGGCATCACGTGCCGAAAATCGACCGCTCGGCATTTGATCTGGAGTACGTCGGCGTCAAGGCGCCGCAATTCTCCTTCACCCGACTCATCGGCGCTGATCCGACGCTGGGCGTCGAGATGGCCTCCACCGGTGAAGTGGGCTGTCTCGGCGATGATTTCGATGAAGCGTTTCTCAAAGCGTTGCTCTCGGTCGGTTACAAACTGCCGATCAGGAACATTCTTCTCTCCACCGGTCCGATCGAATCGAAAGCCGAATTCCTGCCCAGCACGCGCCTGTTGCAGAGCATGGGCATGAATTTCTATGCCACTGGCGGCACCGCCTCGTTCATGCAGACGAACGGCATATCCGTGACCAAGCTCCACTGGCCCCTCTCCGAAAAAAAGCCGAATGTCAGCGACTATCTCGAAGCCGGCAAGAT
The DNA here is from genome assembly GCA_003854995.1 of Candidatus Zhuqueibacterota bacterium. GTDB lineage: Bacteria > Zhuqueibacterota > Zhuqueibacteria > Residuimicrobiales > Krinioviventaceae > Kriniovivens. The sequence goes on along the minus strand of RQOI01000112.1, from coordinate 1,264 downwards.
CGATCTGGTCATCAATATACCCAAAAATTATCAGGAAGAAGAATTGACCAACGACTATATGATCCGTCGCAAGGCGGTTGATTTTGCCATCCCGCTCTTCACCAACCTGCAGCTGGCGCGGCGATTTGTGGAGGCGATTTCGCGCAAGTCGCTCAAGGACCTGCAGATCAAGAGCTGGAAAGAGCATGTATGAAAAATATCCGACACTATATAAGAATGCTGACGCCGTCCGTGATTCAGTATGGACCGAAGGTCTCAGGAGATGTGTTGCGCGGCCTGTTAATTTCAATCGTGTTATTGTTTATTTTGGTTCTTGTCGGCACAACCGGCTATGGCTTCATTCTGGACACCAATTTTCTGGAATCCCTTTATATGACGGTCATCACCATTTCTACGGTCGGATTCCAGGAAATAGAGGCTTTGCAGGACTCGGTGCCAGGAAAAGTGTTCACCATTTTCCTCATCTTTAGTGGTTTAGCCATCGGCGGTTATGCAATCGGCACCATTGCTGCTTTCTTGACCGAAGGTCAACTATTGAACATATTGAAGGGTAGTCGCATGGCGAGGGAAATTACCAATCTTGAAAATCACACCATCGTCTGCGGATACGGCAAAATCGGCACTGAAGTTTGTGATCAACTTGCTGTTCTGCATCATCCGTTCGTCGTCATTGAAAAAGACGTGGCGCGCATCGACGAGGCCGTTGGCAAGGACTATCTCGCGGCAGCCGGCGACGCATCGGATGATGAGCTGTTGTTGCGCGTCGGTGTGCGAAAAGCGAAATCGCTGGTGAGCGCCATCTCAGACGATTCGGCCAACGTTTATCTTGTGTTGACCGCGCGTACGCTGAACGAAAAACTGTACATCATTGCCCGGGGGACGGATGAGATGTCGCGCAAAAAACTGAAACGAGTGGGCGCCAATCGCGTCGTCTCGCCCTACGAGATCGGCGCACGGCGCATGGCAGCCTATGTCGTCAAACCCGCGATCGTGGACTTTCTGGATGCATTCACGCCTGGCACATCTTATGGCTTGCAGCTGGAGCACATCGTGCTGTCAAAATCCAGCCGCCTCATCGGCAAAAAGCTGAAAGAATCAAATATACGCGAGTTGACGCAGGGGGCGCTGGTCGTTGGAATGTGCAAGGAAAACGACAAGATGAATATCAATCCGCCGGGTGAGACCGTGCTCGAGGAGAGCAACATTCTTCTCGCCATTGGCAGTGACGAACAGCTGAAAGCGCTGCAAGATTTGGCCGGATGAG
>RQOI01000111.1 GCA_003854995.1 Candidatus Zhuqueibacterota bacterium | reverse complement strand
TCAATGTGCATAATGAATCGATCAATTTTCAACCGGCGGTGCACAAGGGAAAAATGAAACAGGATGTGCTCGAGGAGCTCAATGGCTGCTCCAGGCCTTTGAACAGCGGGCAATTGATCATCGATCATGAGGGCTATATCCTGCCGTCGAAATTCATCATGTGACAGGAGATGCAAATAACGGGGGTGCGGATGAATAAAATCGAAGAACCAGCCCGGGAAGGTTTTCTCTATCATCTCTGGCTGGATCGGCAGCTGACCGTGAACTTGCGGACGATCGACGGGCGCGCGCTCGAAATCCTCGAAAAAGGCGTGCGCAACTATGACGCTGGACCGGATTTTCTCGACGCGCTCATCCGCATTGACTCGCAGCTCGAACGGGGTGATATCGAAATCCATCCGATCGCCGGTGACTGGTACGCGCACGGCCACCATCGCGATCCCCGTTATAACAACGTCATTCTGCATCTCGTCACCATGGAGTGTCCGCCCACCTTCCGCACTATCCGTCAGGATGCGGCGCTCATCCCGACGCTCAACCTCGACACCTATCTCGAAAAAACAGCCGAAGAACTTGAAGTGGAGATGAACGTCAGCGCGCAGCCCTTTGACTGCGCCCTCGCACGCGAGGATAAAAGCGCCATTCGCCAACTCATCGAACGCGCCGGCGATGCTCGTTTTGCCATCAAGAAAGCACGATTCCGCGAGCGACGACAAAACGAGCCCTGGAATCAGCTGTTATACCAGTCCATATTGGAGGCGCTCGGTTATTCGAAAAACCAGATCCCGTTTCGACGGCTCGCCGAAATTGTGCCGATTGAGTCGCTGTGGTCGTGCATCTGGAACGATCCCCCGGATTGCGCCCAGCTGAAATGCGAAGCCTATCTGTTTGGCGCCGCGGGATTATTGCCATCGCAGCAGAATCCCCGCGAGACGGCCCTGGCGCCCGTTGTGCGGAGATATGCCGAGGAATTGACAAGTGCCTGGCAGCAATTCCCGCTCAAAAAAAAGATTGACAGCCTGAAACCGGGCTCCTGGCAATTTTTTCGGCTGCGGCCATCGAACTTTCCCACCCGGCGAATTGCCGCCGCAGCGACGATCGTCGTGCGATTCTCAACCGACGGCTTTATCGGCACATTCGAAAAGGCCATCGCAGATGTACTGCAAAAACCGCACAAAATCTATCGAGAACTGGAGCGGCTGTTCATCATCCCGGGTCATGACTTTTGGTCGTATCATTTCTCTTTTGACGAAGCAAAATCAATTATGGCTCGCGGTAAAGACAACTGCCTGTTGGGGGAGGAGCGCTCTCGGGACATCATCGTCAACGTGGCGCTGCCCGCGCTTGCCGCCTATGCCGAGGAAGCGCACGATTTCAAGCTGAAGAACGTCATCCTCGAGACCTACAACAGCTATCCCCTGTTGACGGAGAACGACCTGACCCGGCACATGTGCGAGCAGATTTTTTCGACGCCGAGACGACCGGACATCATCTCAGGCGCGCGGATGCAGCAGGGGCTCATTCATCTGAAAAAAGAGATGTGCCGACCGGAGCAGTGTGACATCTGCATCCACAACTTTGCCTGAGGTGCTGCCTCTGCGTCTTTTTATCGGCTGAAATCACTCATCTCGCATCCTCCCTTGTTTCCTGACCAGGCATTGCTTTTCATTGACTTTGAAGCCTTTTTTTTGTAATGTTTTTCGATCGCGGAGAGACATTTTTGCTCCGGACGCATACGGACCAATTTGGCTATGATTTTGCAGATGACCAGCGAAAAATATGAGGTGAAACCGGGCACGCTTTATCTCGTAAGCACGCCCATCGGCAACCTGCGCGACATCAGTCTGAGAGCACTGGACGTATTGGCAAAAGTTGATCTGATCGCCGCCGAGGACACGCGCACGAGCAGGATTCTGCTGGATCGCTATGACATCCGGACGCCGACGGTCAGCCATCACGATTTCAACGAGGAGAGAGTGGCGCCGTCTCTCATCGCCAAACTCAAGGCAGAGCAGTCGATCGCCGTCATCAGCGACGCCGGGACGCCCGGCATATCGGATCCGGCTTTTCATCTGGTGCGACAGGCCATTGCAGAAGATATACGCGTGGAATGCATCCCAGGTGCGACGGCTTTTGTGCCGGCGCTGGTGCTCTCCGGATTGCCGACCGACCGCTTTGTCTTCGAGGGATTCCTGCCGGCAAAAAAAGGCCGCGCATCGCGTCTGCAGGCGCTCAGCACTGAACCCAGGACAATCATCCTGTACGAATCACCGCACAGGATCATCAGGACAGTGACCGATCTGTATGAGACCCTTGGCGATCGACAAGTGACGATTGTCCGGGAATTGACAAAAAAATTCGAAACCATTGTTCGGAGCACGCTGGAACAAATCGTGACGAACACGGGATCTCTGCAGGCGAGAGGCGAATTTGTCATCGTGCTGGAAGGATTGACGCGGCGACAAAGAGTACGCCGAAAAGAAACGCAGGCCGAACCTCACAGATGAGAGAACGACCGCGCGAGGTTGATGATGGATAATGCATGCTACTGAAAAAATTCTTCAAAACATCCCTGGCCGCGGCGATCGATTTGGCTTCGCAAACAATCATGTGGACCATCGAGGCGATCTACATCGGCAAGTTGAGCGCCGCAGCGTTGGCGGGCCACGCCATGGCGCTGCAGATCGTGCTCGTCTTTTTTGCTATTCTGCTGACGTTTGTCATGGGCGCCGGATTGATCATCAATCGACACATCGGCGCCAGGGAGTCGCTGCTGGCCGATCACATCTTTGGCCAAGCCATGATGATGGGCATCCTGATGGCGCTCGCCTTTGCCACCATCTGGCACTCCGGCGCCGTGCATCTGTTCGGTTTGATCAATGAAAATGGCGGATCGCAAGCCCAGATCGCCGGCGTCTCCTACCTGCGCACCATCGCCTATTTTGGTCCCTGCATCATGATCAATTTTGTCGCCACCGGCATCATCCGGGCGACCGGGGATACGCGCTATTCCATGCTGGTCAATCTCACGGTCAATGGCATCAATTTCGTCCTGGCGCCGCTCCTCATCTTTGGCCTCTTTGGCGCACCTCGTCTGGAAGTCAGGGGCGCCGCAATCGCCGCCGGCACCGCCCACACCATCGGCTTTCTGATCACCTTTTACCTTGTCAGAAGTCACAAGACGCAGGTGCATCTCTCTTTCAAGGAACTGACGACGCCCAATCTACGCAGCTTCAAGGAGCTATTCAAGATGGGATTGCCCACAACCGTCGAGCAGCTCACCTGGGCGCTCGGTCAACTGGTTGTGATGAGCTTTGCCGGCGCCGTGAGCGTCGTGGTGCTGTCGACGCACTCGATCTTTATGCGCCTGCAAAGCGTCCTCTCCATGATCTATATGGGTTTCAGCCTGGCAGCCATGAGCCAGATGGGGCAGCACCTCGGCGCCAATGACAGCGAACTGGCCGAGACAGGGGCGCGCACCGCGCACCGTGTCATGGGCATATTCATCGGCGTTGCCGTTCTGTTCATGATCATCTTTGCAAAAACGCTCATTCACATTTTCACCATCGATCCGGCAACCGTAGCACTGGGGCAGAAGGCGATTTTCATATTTGCCTTGGCGCAAATCCCCAAAGCGCTCAACAATGTCCTGAGCGGCAATCTTCGCGGCATCGGCATGCTGAAATGGCTGATGTTCACAACCATCGCTTTTGTCATTGTGTTTGAGATAGGATTTAATTACATTAGTCTTTTCATCCTCGGCTGGAGCCTTTACGGCATCTGGGGAATACAGGCTTGTGATGAAACGATTCGACTCGTGCTGAATTATGCGCGCTTTAAAAACGGCGCCTGGAGGACAAGGGCGAATTCATGACAACTGGCAAGTGCAAGGGATCATTCATCACGTTTGAAGGAATTGATGCCTGCGGCAAATCAACTCAGGCCAGATTGTCTCATGAATTCCTCCGCAGAAACGACCTTGATGCCATATGTTTTCGAGATCCCGGCACGACGGCGATCTCCGAATCTGTCCGCCACATTCTGCTGGACAACAGGAATTCGGCCATGTCGGCCTGGACAGAATTGTTGCTCTACGAGGCGGCCCGCGCCCAGCTGGTGGAAGAGGAAATTCGTCCCGCTCTGGTCAGGGGCGCCACTGTGCTCTGCGACCGGTTTTACGACTCGACGACCGCCTATCAGGGCTATGGCCGCGGCCTGGATCTGGACATTGTCCGCCGGGCAAATGAGATCGGTTCTGTCGGTCTGACGCCGGATCTGACCTTTTTCCTGGACATCGATCCCCGACTGGCCTTCGAGCGCAAAAGAATGACCGGCGTCGCGGAGGATCGTCTGGAGGCTGAGGGCATGGCCTTTCAGGAAAAAGTCCGGCACGGTTTTCGCGAACTGCAAAAGGCTGAGCCGCATCGCGTCAGGCGAATTGACGGACATTGTGCAATTGAAACGATACAGCTGGAAATACAGTCGATGATAATGCGTGTTATCTCGCTGTAAACCTGGACAAATTGAGGAAAATCACCTGTTCGCTTTGTCATGATTGTAAAGATTTCATCACGTTCCATAATTGGCGGATGATCTGGAGACCACAATGAGAAAAAATATAAAAATCACAGTTGCGATTGTACTGACATGTCTGGCACTCCTGGGCGCCTGGTCAGGCCTGCTGAGCAAAAGCCAGCGGGATTTTTATGCAGCTGTTGGCCGTAACATCAAGGTTTTCGGTGATGTCTACAAGCAGACGGCCAACAATTATGTCGAAGAGGTGGATCCGGAAAAATTTATGCGCGCCGGCATCAATGGCATGCTGGATGAGCTCGATCCTTACTCGGTTTTTCTGGAAAAGGAAGCCCAGGATGATATTGAGATCATGACCCGCGGCAAATACTTTGGCGTCGGCATGCGGATCTCTGCGCAAAACGGCTGGCCGACAGTGGCGGAACAGCCGTTCCCGAACAGTCCGTCTGAAAAAGCCGGCATCCGCGAGGGCGATCAGATCATTGAAATCGATGGCCAATCGACCAAAGAGCTGTCGCTCTCCGAGACGGCCGGCCGGTTGCGCGGCGAGAAAAAAGGCAGCACGGTGGTCATCAAAATAAAACGCGTCGGCGTCGATGAACCCATGACCTTCTCCCTCATCCGGGATGAAATCGTCGTCTCGGACATCCAGTACACCGGCTTTGTCGAGCCGGGCATCGGCCTCATCAAGCTGAATGTATTCAATCGCGGCGCTGAAAAGCAGGTGGCCAACGCCATCGAAACTCTGCTGGATCAGGGCGCCGAGGCGCTGATCCTCGATCTACGCGGCAATCCGGGCGGACTTTTGGACGTGGCTGTCGAGGTCGCCAATAATTTCATTCCCAAGGGAGAAATGGTCGTTTACACTAAAGGGCGCAATCCCAACAGCACTAAAGAGTATCGCACCACCAGCAATCCCATATTCGGTTCCCTGCCGCTCGTCGTGCTCGTCAATGAATATTCCGCCTCTGCCTCAGAAATCGTCGCCGGCGCCATTCAAGATCTGGATCGTGGCATCATCATCGGCGAGCGCTCTTTTGGCAAGGGACTCGTGCAGACCGTCCTGCCGATCGACCGGAATGCAGAAGGGGAAGTGTCTTTGAAGCTGACGACCGCCAAATACTATCTCCCCAGCGGCCGTCTCATCCAGAAAATGGACGTGTTCAAGCGCGGCCGCAATTCTGTTCTGTGGAGCGCGGAAGAAGAGAGCGATGACGAGAGCGATGACGAGACCGAAGACGAGGCGGAGATCTCTTATGAGAAAGAGGAGAAATTTTTCACCCGCAACGGCAGACAAGTCGGCGGCGGCGGCGGCATCAGTCCGGACATTGAATCGTCGAATGACCACACCACCCGCTACGTCGGCGAATTGATCCGCCAGTCCATGTTCTTCAATTTCAGCCTGGAATACGCGGCAAAGCACCCGGAGCTGGCGAACGGCGTTGAAATCGATGAAAACATCCTGAGTGATTTCGCCGATTTTGTCGCGGCAAAAGAGTTCAAATATGAAGCCACTGGCATGAACGAGTTGGAAAAACTGGAAGAACTGGCGAAAAAAGAAGAGTATTATGACGAGATGGTTGCAGCTTTTGCCCAGATGCGCAGCAAGTTCGCCGTGGTCACGGAAAAGGAAAAAGAAAAATCTATCCAGGACATCAGATATCTGTTGAAGCGAGAACTGGTCGCCAAACTGAAGGGCAATGACGCCGCCTATGCCACCAGCTTTGAACGCGATGCGACCCTGAAAAAAGCGGTCGAGGTGCTCAAAGATGTGAATGAATACAATCGATTACTCGGCAGTCAAACAACGGGCTCGGAACAAAACAATTTATAAATAGAATCAACAATGAGAACCACGATACAACAGGAGAAAGAATGGAAAAGTTCGTCTATTCGTTCGGTGACGGCAAAGCTGATGGCGACACCGGAATGAGAAATCTGCTCGGCGGCAAAGGCGCTGACCTCGCCGAGATGAACAGAATTGGCGTGCCGGTGCCGGCCGGTTTTACGATCACCACTGAAGTGTGCACCAAATGGTATGCCGATGGCGTCGAAGCAACCGTCGCCGCCATCAAACCCCAAGTTGAAGACGCGATGAAAAACGTCGAAAAGATCATGGGCGCGAAATTTGGCGATAAAGAGAATCCGCTGCTCATGTCGGTGCGCTCGGGCGCGCGCGTCTCCATGCCCGGCATGATGGATACGGTCTTGAACCTCGGCATGAACGATGAGGCCGTGCAGGGACTGACGAAAAAATCGGGCAACGAGCGCTTTGTCTGGGATTCCTATCGCCGTTTCGTACAAATGTACGGCGATGTCGTCCTCGGCCTGAAACCCGAATCCAAGCAAGATATTGATCCATTTGAAGAGATAATGGATGTACTCAAGGAAGAAAAAGGCATAAAAAACGACACTGAACTGACGACCGATGATCTGAAGCGCCTGGTGCAAGAATTCAAAGCAGCGGTAAAGAAAGTGACCGGTCACGATTTCCCGACCGATCCGTGGGAACAGCTCTGGGGCGCCATCGGGGCGGTCTTTGGCTCCTGGCAAAACGATCGTGCCATTGTCTACCGCAAGCTGAACGGCATCCCGGGCGACTGGGGCACAGCGGTCAATGTCCAGGCCATGGTGTTCGGCAATATGGGTGAAACGTCGGCCACCGGCGTCGCTTTTACGCGCGACGCGGCCACGGGTGAAGATCTTTTCAACGGCGAATACCTGATCAATGCGCAGGGCGAAGACGTCGTCGCCGGCGTGCGCACGCCGCAGCAGATTTCGCTCGAAGGCTCCCGGCGCTGGGCAGCGCTGGCCGGCGTCTCTGATAAAGATCGCGCGGCAAAATATCCCTCTCTCGAAGAAGCGATGCCGGCCATCTATAAACAGCTGGTCGAAATCGAGACCAAGCTGGAGAATCATTTCAAGGACATGCAGGACATCGAGTTCACCATCCAGGACGGCCGTCTGTGGCTGCTGCAGACGCGCAGCGGCAAACGCACCGGCGAGGCCATGGTGCGCATCGCTATGGAGCTGCTCGATCAGGGCATGATCGATGAAGAGACGGCGATCCGCCGCATCCAGCCGAATAAGCTGGACGAGCTGCTGCATCCGGTCTTTGATCGCGATGCCGTCGCCGCAGCGACGGTATTGGCCAAAGGCCTGCCGGCATCGCCGGGCGCGGCGACCGGCAAGATCGTCTTTTTCGCGGATGAAGCGATCGAGTGGCGAGCCAGGGGCGAAGAGGTTGTGCTGGTGCGCATCGAGACCTCACCCGAAGATTTGGCCGGCATGGACGCCGCCGAGGGCATCCTCACCGCGCGCGGCGGCATGACCTCGCACGCCGCAGTGGTGGCGCGCGGCATGGGAAAATGCTGCGTCTCCGGCGCCGGCGAATGCAAAATCGACTACAAAGCCCGCACCATGACCCTCGATAGTAGAGTTCTCAAAGAGGGCGACTGGATTTCATTGAACGGCTCGACCGGCGAAGTGTATAATGGCCAGATCGACACGATCGATCCCGAGCTCTCCGGCAATTTTGGCAAGCTCATGGATCTGTGCGACAAACACACCAGGATGCTGGTGCGCACCAATGCGGACACGCCGCACGATGCCGAGGTGGCGCGCAATTTCGGTGCTCGCGGCATCGGCCTCTGCCGCACCGAACACATGTTCTTCGAGGGCGATCGCATCAAGGCGGTGCGCGAGATGATTCTGGCAGAGAACGAGGCGGGTCGGCGCAAGGCGCTCAACAAGATTCTGCCGTACCAGCGCCAGGACTTTGAGGGCATCTTCGAGGCCATGCATGAGCTGCCGGTGACCATCCGTCTGCTCGATCCGCCGCTGCACGAGTTCGTGCCGCACGAAGAGAAGAACCAGGCGGAGATGGCCGCTGAGATGGGCATCACGCCGGCGCAGGTCAAGCAAAAGGTCGAGGATCTGGCCGAGTTCAATCCGATGCTCGGCCATCGCGGCTGCCGTCTCGGCAATACCTATCCGGAGATCACCGAAATGCAGACGCGCGCCATCATCGAAGCTGCGTTGAACTGCCGGGCTAAAGGCATCACCGCCATACCGGAGATCATGGTCCCCCTGATCGGCACCAAAGCCGAACTAGACCTGCAGGCCGAGATCATTCACTCGACCGCCGAAAAGGTCTTTGAGGAAAAAGGCGCCCGAGTTGACTATCTGATCGGCACCATGATCGAGATCCCGCGCGCCGCACTGGTAGCGGACAAGATCGCCGAGACCGCGGAATTCTTCTCCTTTGGCACCAACGATCTCACGCAGATGACCTTTGGCTATTCGCGCGATGACGCCGGCAAATTCCTGCCGATCTACCTGAAGAAGAACATCCTCAAGGAAGATCCGTTCCAGATCCTTGATCAGGAAGGCGTCGGCCAGCTGGTGCAAATCGGCACCGAGCGCGGCCGCAGCACGCGGCCAAAGCTCAAGGTCGGCATCTGCGGCGAGCACGGCGGCGAGCCCAATTCGGTCAAGTTCTGCGCGCGCGTCGGCATGAACTATGTCTCCTGTTCGCCGTTCCGCGTGCCCATCGCGCGCGTCGCAGCGGCGCAGGCGGCGATAGAGGCGAAGTAGAAGCAGAGCTGGTCTTCGAATAATTTGATTCTGCGCTAGAATGATGCAAGCCCGTTCTCGGTTGAACGGGCTTTATTTTCTTGAATTTTTAAAAACAATACTAAAGGTTGTGTTGATGTTTATCTTCATTTGTTGTATTTTTTGAATAGAACGAGATGGAGGGTTGCATGGAAAAAGAACTCGAAAAGCTGTTTGGCGATCAAGAGATCAATAAAAAATTCATGCAAGATCGGACGATCTTTTTGTGGGACGTCGTCGATGACGAATCGGCGCGCGATATCGTCAAGCGCCTGCTCTTCCTGGACGCGCAGAACCACGACGACATCACGCTGATGATCAATTCCGCCGGCGGCGCGGTCACCGACGGCCTCGCCATTTACGACGCCATGCAGTACATCAAGAGCGATGTGCGAACGGTCTGCATGGGCATGGCGGCGAGCATGGGCGCGCTGCTGCTGTGCGCCGGCGCCAACGGCAAGCGCTCCGCCTGGGAACACAGCCGCATCATGATCCATCAACCCATGATCGGCGGCCAGATCATCGCGCCCGCTTCAGGACTGAAAATCCAGGCTGAAGAGATGATGCGGACGAAAAAACTGCTCAACGATATCCTGGCCAAGCATACGGGGCAGCCGCTGGAAAAAATCGAAAAGGACACGGACCGCGACTATTTTATGAGTCCGCAGGAAGCCAAAGCTTATGGCATGATCGACAGCATCACCAAATC
>RQOI01000007.1 GCA_003854995.1 Candidatus Zhuqueibacterota bacterium | reverse complement strand
TCCCAAATCACAATTATTCCGAACAGACCCGCTCGTGCGGCAACTGCTCGACCCAAGAATTTTGCAGCGCCATCATTTTTCGATTGACAATTTCCTTGCGATTCACCATTATTAGATAAAACGGGCGGTCGCGGATAATACAGGGGACTCTGATGAAGAGGGTGTTTCAAGGCACAATACAGGTTTGATTGAGAGCTGTATGGTGCCTTTTTTGTTGCGATTTTATAAAGATAACAGGCGCTCTTTGCTCATCGTCTTTCGCCATATGAAAGACAAAGGCGCATTGAATTCATGGCGCGGCCTTTGGCCGCAAATCAATTAGAAAGGCCAAGGATATTTTCACGGATAAAGCACTGGTAAAAAAATGTCAAATCGCTCTTTGTGTTCTTTGTAACCTTTTATGATAAAAGTCATGATATTATCCGTGTTTCATCAGTGTTCATCTTTAACAAGTGGGAGGACCATATGCCGGATTCGATCTATACCAGTCACGTCCGACGCGAGCTGGATTTCAGCGGTCCGATTCAACGGGGTGCACGTGGCATGAAGGCCCGCCGCGTGCAGGAGTGGGTGACCTTTCACGGCTTTGCCACACCGGTGGACGCCGACTTTGGGCCGGCGACCGAGATCGCTGTCCAGCTCTTTCAGGAGGCCAACGGCCTGACCGCCAGCGGCATCGTTGATGAGTCGACCTGGGATCAGTTCGTCGCTCCTCTGGCGCGCGCGCTCGCACCCATGCAAATCGCGGCTGATGACACGCTGGCAAAAGTGCTGCTGCGCGTGGCGCAGCAACACCTCGCACAACATCCGCTGGAGCTGGGAGGAGAAAATCGCGGCGTTTGGGTGCGACTCTATATGGGCGGCAATGAAGGACCTGAATGGCGCTGGTGCGCCGGATTCATCACTTTTCTGCTGAAACAGGCGTGCAGTCTGCTGGCATGCCCGATGCCGATCCACGGTTCCTACTCGTGCGACTCACTTGCTTACCAGGCGCAGATGGCAGGACTCTATGTTCGCGGCACCAGCCTCGAAAGCGGCGCCATCAGCTGGGCCGAGCTGGGCGATACGCAGATCTTTCTCGTCCGCCGGACATCGACGGACTGGACCCATACCGGCCTCGCCTTTGCCGGCGTCCTCGACACCTTTGCCACCATCGAGGGCAACACCAATGACGAAGGATTTAACAACGGCTATGAGGTCTGCCAGAGGACGCGCGGCGTCAGTGAGAAAGACTTTATCCGCCTGCCGGTGTGAGTCAAGCGCCACCTGGACAGGGGGGAGCCATTTCAGGAAAATTGCTGATCGTCACTATTGTGGTCCATAGTTATTAGGAGCGAGAATTCTCATGGCTGCAAGAAGGAAAACATGGCAGGAGAAACTGGCCGACAAGAAAGGCCTGCCCAAGGTTCTGCGACTGGAACAGCGGTTTCCGTGCTACAACGCCGTCCATAAAATGGGCGCCGAGGTCGGCGATGAAATTGTGCTGGTCAATCCGAGCGAGGTCATCGAATTCATGCGCGTCCCTTACGGCAAACTGACAACGATCGTCGAGATCTGCAAGGGCATCGCCGAAAGGTATAAAGTGCGAGGCTGCTGCTCTCTGACGACCGGCATTTTCATCATGACCGCGGCGAACGCCGCTGCAGAAGCCGAGCGAGAGGGGAGAGAATGGGATATTCCCTACTGGCGAACCCTGAAGGCCGATGGCTCTCTCAATGAAAAATACCCGGGCGGCGCCCTGGCGCATAAAGAGCTGCTGGAAAAAGAGGGCTTGATCGTCGCGCAAAGGGGCAAGAAATATTTTGTCGCAGATTATCAACGCTATCTATAGGATGAAAAGGAGATCGATGATCATGCGCCTACCGGCTGTTCGAACGATGCTCTTGAAATGCATGGTGCTCATTCTCGGCCTTCAGGCCAGCTCGCTTTTCAGTCAAATAAACCATGACGATGCAGAACAGATCCCTCTCTTCCGGTCTGACCTGATGACTCTGCTGCGTCAAGATGAGGTGGCGTGGTATCTGCCGATCGCTGCGCCCGACCGGCGGTCGCTGGCGAACGTGCAGGTGACCCGCATCGGGCCGTTCGGCCTGCTGCGCGCCGCCCGACCGGGCATTCCGGCGCATCTGCACACAGGCGTCGATCTGCAGCGACCGCATGACAACTATGTCGATGAGCCGATATTTCCCGCCGCAAAAGGTCGAGTCATTAGCTTGAGAGACGACGGGCCGTATGCGCAAATCATCATCCGGCACCGTCTGGCGGACTCGACAGACTTGTGGACCGTCTATGAGCACGTCGCCGGCATTCGAGTCGGGTTGCACGAATCGGTCGATCCGCAGCGACCCATCGCCCGCTTCATGACGCGGGCGGAACTGGACAGATATGGCTGGCAATTCGATCATGTCCATTTCGAAGTGATGCGGGTCAAACCTAAACCGCGGATGCCGGATCAGACCAAGCCCTTTTTTCATTTCGGGACCTACTGTCTGGTGTGCTACACCCAGGCTGACCTGGATGAGAAATATTATGATCCGCTGCAATTTTTGCAGCGACAATGGCGGGAGCGATTATAGCATTTCATTGCATTGATTTCACTATTTTATTCTTCAATTCCGCCAGGCTGCGTTCATTCCACAAAAGCTGTCGACTCTTTTCCGCCGTTGTCCCGTTCTCGCTGCTCCATTTGACCAGGCGGATGAGGCCGTTCTCGATTTCGATGCAGGTGATGCCGCGCCGATAGAGGCCGCTGCCGATGTTAAAGTAGCAGGGCATGACCTCAGTATCGTCCTCTTCCAGAGCCGCATAGTCGCGACCGCGCTTTTTTTCCGTGCGCCATTCCGATTCATAGTGGAGCAACAGTTCCTGCAGCGCATGGCTGTCGGGATGACCGTCGGGCAGATCCTCCAGCTTGGCTGCGATGTCGCGAATCTGTTCCTCCAGCCAGCGGATATAATGCTGCGAAGCAAAGATGGCCCGATGCGTGTGACCGCAGATGACCAGTCGGCGATTCTTCTTCGCCCACTGGTAAATGGCTTTTTCGCGGTCCCTGGGGATCTGCGATTGCGGCGCCGATATGTTGCCATAACCAAGCCGACGCGCTGTCGGTTCAATGAGGCGAAAGCCGCGCACCAACAGGATTCGCAGCAGGATCTTGAGCCAGGTCAGGCGGCTCCCCTGATGTCCATGCGTGACAAGGATCCAGTCATCCAGATGAATCGCTTCATAGGCGGTGTCATCCAGAACGTGCAGCGGATTCGAATCGATTTTCTTGTGCCAGCGAATGTCGTGATTGCCGAAAATTCTGATCAGCCGCTGCGGACCAAAAGCGTTGAGCAAATGGATGATGGTGTTGCCGTATCGATGGAGGATGCTTTTGAGCGAAAACTGCCACAGCTCCTCGATATCGCCGGCCAGGACGAGGGCGAATCCGGCATCTTTATAATAGTTGAGCGCCAGCGCCAATATTTGCTCATTGTGGGCAATATTGTCACATCCCTTGCCATCCCCGAGGTGCAGGTCGCTGAAAAAGGCCAGCTTGCTGTGGGCGGTCAATTCGAGTCGTTTGATTTTGCTTTGGCTGTCCAGTAATCGATCGAGGTCAGCGTGAATATTTTTATACGTTCGGTCGTTCATCAGTCCCCGAAGCAAATGGCAAATTAAGTTTTTTTCCTCCAGCCCTGACACAGGACGCGCAGGGCGTTCTCGCCCAGGATCTTGTGGATCTGGGCGACGGAATAGCCGTCGGCGATCAATCGTTGCGTCAGGCGCGGCAGCTCGGCGGCATCTTTCAAGTCATCTGGCGTGTCAGTGAAGCCATCAAAATCAGTGCCGATGGCGACGTGCTCGATGCCGCCGACGCGGATGAGATGCTCTATCGTGCGCGAGATAAAATTGATGCCCCGTTTCGTCGCGTGCGGCATGAGCCAGTCGTTCATGAAAATGACCCCGATCATGCCGCCGGAATCAGAGATTTTTTTGATCTCTTCGTCCCGCAGATTGTACGGATCGGGATTCACCGCGTACGCCCCGACGTGCGAGGCGATGATCGGCGCGCGCTTGCCGACAATGGCATAGATGCGGCGGCGTGCGGTGGGCGTACAGTGGGCGATGTCGAGCAGCATGCCCAGCTCGATCATCTTTTCAATGACCTCTTCGCCGAATGGCGTCAGGCCTAGCGCCAGGTTGCGGTCGCCCTTGAAGCAGCCGGCTATCTGCACGCTCTCGGGATAGGGGAAGCAGGGATGGACGGCCGCATTGGCGTAGAAATGGGCGATGGTCAAATAGGCGACGCCGCGCTGATAGAATTTTTCCAGATTGTCGATTTTGCCTTCCAGGCAATGCGCGCCCTCGATGTTGTGGATGATGCCGATGGGGCGATCTTGTCCCCGCTGCAGATAGTCTTCGAGCGCTGTGACCGATTTTATCATCGTGGCCATCGCAACGCCGTTCTCATCGATGGCGTTCTCGACCGCGCTTTCCATGAGGTCGAGCATCTGCATGACCACGTCAAAATAGGGCTGGCCGTACACTTTTTTCCATTTACGCGGCATGAGGTATTTCATCGCCTTGATGTATTGACATTCCTGCAGAATGCCCCGTTCCGGCGCATAGGCTGTGGACAGCAGCAGATCGACGCCGCCTTTTTTCAGGCTGATGAAATCAGTGTGGATGCTGAATGGATCAAATGATCGACTCGACTTGATGCGCGTTGTCAAGAGCCGATTCCAGAGCGATATTTTCAGCGACGGATGCGCGTGTATATCCACGACCGTCGCGTCGCGGTGTATCTTTTGCCAATCGATATCTGTGCTGGACATGTTGTCCTCCGGCTGATCCTGTCTCGTTGTCATCGCGAAAAAGGCCTGCGCTGTCTCGAGTTGAGCGCAGCGATCTCGATAGCGAGCTCAGTTGCAAAAATTGATCCCTGGCCGCCAAATTTACGGCGGCAATGATTTTTATGTCGAGGCATTGTCCGCGCCGCTGTGCTCGGGAAGCGGCGTCCCGCTATTCGGGCTGTCCGGGCGCGCGGAAGCTGATGCGGCTCTGCCACCCGGAAAGAGCTCAGCCCGGAACGCCTCTTTCAGTTCGCGTTGCAGGGGAAAGAGGATGATATCAGCTGCCTGCGTCTCGGTGATGCGCCTCTCCAGGATGTCATCCAGCTCGTGCGCCATCTCGCTGTACATCCTGCAGATGTAGATGGCCTCGCGCAGTTTTTTCGGCGCGCCTCTCTTCATGGTGATGGCCAGGTTCAAATTGGCCAGGTCATCATCGCGACAGAGGAAACAGAGCGTCCGTTTGTCCTTGCCGCTCAATCGAGAGGCGATGAGATCCCACGATTTCGGATTGTCCATATCCGCATTCATCAGCTGGTGGATGGTGCAGCGTCGGGGCAGCTGCTTTTCCAGCATGTAATTGAGCTGATCCAAGGTATCGTTCGTGCAGCGAGTCAGAATGATGACCTCGTCCTCCATGGTTCGGCGCGGATCGTTGACAATGTGCGCCAGGAGCATGCGGCCGAATTTGCCAACGCCGAAGATGATAAAGATGGTGGCCGGCGACAGATAGCCCTTTTCGACGATCCAGTTTTCGTACAATCGTTTGGTCACGCTCTGATAGCCGTTGAAAAACGACACGTGGCTGAATTTCTTCTCTTTCAACAAGGTTGCGCTCATGTTGGCGTGCAGATTGACATCGTCGATGTGGCAGTAGACGCGCGTCTGCGCCTCTGTCCCCAGGATCTCCAGGACATTGATGAGGGCGTTCAGATTGACCAGGCTCATATTGGTCGACAGATAGATCTGCTTGGCCCTGTTCAGCCGCGCCTTTTGCAGCACCGGCATATCGAGGAACGATTTTCTGATCCACAGGGTCGCTGGATCTTTTTCCAGCAGGTCGCCATAAGCATTGTCCTTGTTTTTTTCAATGATGACGACCTTGCCTCTTTTCGCATGCTCTTTAAGCAGCTGATAGATCAAAATGCCATTGCGGCCAGCTCCGCAGATGATGGTGTGGTTCTTCACCCAGGGCAGCAGATTGCTCAGCAGTTTTTCCTGGATGATGACAAAGATGAAACTGAAGGTGAGCAGCGGCGCCAGAAAGTAGCAGATCCACAGCGTCACGTTGAGCCACTGGCTGGGAGCGGCAGGCGCGCCAATGTCCACGCCGCCGAGAAAAAAAAGGCTCAGGGCGTAATACATCGCCTGGAAGAACTTCCATGGCGTCGCCAGGCCAATCATTCCCGCTTGTAGAAATGCCACTGCGGCAATGGCAAAAATCAGCGTCAAAATGATTGGTTTCCAAATTCGTTTTATTAACGTGAGCATGAATCGAATCCGGACAAACTGTTTTGAAAGTGACCTTAAATCCGTACGATGATTTTATGTGCGAATGTTATCTCGATGTTTTCGAAATAATTGACGAGTTCTTAAAACAGAAAATAAGGATATTAGAATCAGGATGAAAATGGCCGTTGTGCTGCCATAGTGGAGCAGCAATGCAAAAATAAAAGCTGCCGTGAATGCTGCAAATCCGGTCAAGAACCATCCGCCGATGACGATGAGAACGCCATTCACCCTGAATGGCGCATTATTAATATCCCATGCGCCATCCGCGATCGAGGATCCCATCGCCACCATAAAAGTGACATACGTCGTCGATAAAGGAAGCTTGAGAGAGGTGCCAAGTGAAATCAGACTGCTGGCGACCGTCAGATTGACCGAAGCTCTGACGAGGTCAAATGCCGGTGACAAGTTTTTTTTGTGTTTGGCATGCTTTTTAGGCTGATATCGTATCGCGATCCATTTTTTCACAAAATGGGGGAGCAATCGCTTGGCAAAGCTGTAAAGCAGAAAATTGATATCAACAAGAAATTTTGCGATTTTTGATGATTCAAAACGTTCTTTACCTTTGCTGTGACGCGCCAGCTCCAATTCTGTTTTGGTGACATGGCGCGCTTTTTTTGAAAACCACAATGTCAAGATCATGACGATGCCGGCGAAGAGCAAGAGAGAGACAGGAACCCGGGTTGATTGATTCAAATCGTCCATCAATGTGGCGCCTGCATGAATGTCAAAGCCGGTGACTTGATAGGAAAGGAGCCCTGCAAGCGGAACACCGACAAAGTTGACCAGATCATTGGCAGCGAAGGCGAGCGCCAGTGCAAACGTACCGGCCAAAACAACAACGACAAGCGGATTAATGTTGAGTACGAAACGTAAGAATATAAAGACAAGGGAGCTGGCGAGGAAAAATATAAGAATGAACAACGCTGCATGACTGTGCAGCCATAGCGATTGCTGCGATGACAGAAGCATCGAACCTTTCAGTCCTTTGATGAGAATATAATAGACGATAAAAGATATCGCGCAAGCAGACCAAATAGCACTGCTGATCTTGTGGTGCTTTTTAATGCGAAATGTAAAGACAAGTCTGGTGAAGAATTGAACGACAGCGCCAACTGTGAATGCCAATAAAATCGAGATAAAGATGCTGAAAATCATGAGAAACGCGCGGTCAGAATTGATGTACTGCGCCAACTGGGAAAAATCGGCGCCTGAATTGGAGAGATTGACGATGCCGATGGCGACTGCACCGCCGAGCAGCTCAAATACAAAGGAGACAGATGTGGATGTGGGCAGACCATAGGTGTTGAAAAGGTCGAGAAGAATGACATCGCTGAACATGACAGCGAGAAAGATAATGATCACATTGTCAAATGTGAAATATTGCGGATACATGACTCCTTTTCTGGCAATCTCGAGCATGCCGCTTGCGTAGATGGTGCCGATCATAATACCGATGCTGGCCACAAGCATAATCGCCCAGCGAGGCGCCACGTGCGATCCAATAGCCGAGTTGGTAAAATTTACGGCATCGTTCGCAACGCCGACGATGAGATCGGATACTGCCAGAGCGAACAAGACGACGAGCGGCAGGTAAAATAAAATGATGTCCATCGACCTCTCCAGATGAAAGTTCGACAACTGTTCCGCCAATTAATAATCTAAAAATTAATGAAATTCTGGAATTGTTGAAAGCTATTAATTTCAGAATGAGGATTTTATTAATCAACTGAGGATAGTCCACTCACTAATTAAATAGATGTTTTTCTCAAATTAATTGATTATATTGTACAAAGACGTGAGCCATATCATTCCTCCAATCTAAATTGAGCCCCGTTATACAGGTTTCACACTGAATGATAACGTGCCTTTTGGGATCGGCAAAAATCACTTCCATTTTCGCAAAACGCCCAATTGGCCAGGCAAGCGACTGCCAGATAAAAGGAGTCACTATGAAAGTTCAAAAAGGCAAAGTCATCTCAATCCTCTACTCGCTCAAGCTGGATCGAACCAATAAATTGATTGCCGCGCAGCTGAAAAAGCCGCTCCAGTTTCTGGTCGGGAAGAAGAAATTGATCCTCGGCCTCGACAAAGAATTGATGGGCCTCGAAACAGGAGAAAAAAAGAAGATCAGGATCGAACCGGAGGATGGTTTTGGTTTGCGGGACGAGCACCGGGTGTTAACGTTGCAACGCTCCCAGTTGGCCGATGGCATCGATCTGCACGAAGGCATGATTCTGCAGCGGAAGACGAAAGACGGCCACGTCAAAAAAGGGGTGGTGAAATCATTCGACGAGCAGACCGTCGTTGTCGATTTCAACCATCCTCTCGCCGGCGAGACCTTGCGCTTTGAGACAAAGGTCGTTGACATCAGAGACGCCACGACAGAAGAGATTGAAAACACGTGAATGATGCGCCCGTAGAGGATGAATAAAGTACTGAATGAGGGCGAAAACCAGAGTCCAGATGTGCGGTTTGCAGTGACTCGCTTTTGTAAACAACAGGGGATAGAGTGGAACCAGACACAAAACTCGCTGTGCTGATCGATGGGGATAACATCCCCTCCGCCTTTGTCAAGGAAATGATGGCGGAAATAGCCAAGTATGGAAATCCGACGATCAAAAGGATTTATGGTGATTGGACCAAGCCGATCCTGGCGAAATGGAAATCGCTGCTGCTGGAAAACGCTATAACGCCGGTGCAGCAATATTCCTATACCACCGGCAAAAATGCCACCGATTCCGCCATGATCATCGATGCGATGGATATCCTCTATTCGCAAAAAGTCAACGGCTTTTGCCTTGTCTCCAGCGACAGCGACTTTACCCGTCTCGCCACCCGGCTGCGCGAAGCCGGCACGCTGGTCATCGGCATCGGCGAAAAAAAGACGCCCGAGCCCTTCATCGTGGCTTGCGACAAGTTCATCTACATTGAAATTCTCAAAGACCAGGCCGAGACTGGCGAAGCCGACGCGGTCAAGAGCACAGCCTCCCGCAAGGCGAATGTCGATAAAATAACGCCCAAGGTGGTCAAGCTGATTTCGTCCACCATCTCCGATCTGGCGGATGACGATGGCTGGGCATTTCTTGGCGATGTCGGCAATCTGTTGCAGAAAAAGCAGCCCAACTTTGATTCGCGGAACTATGGTTTTGCCAAGCTGACGCCGCTGATCAAATCGATCGGCGCCTTTGAGATCGAGCAGCGCGAAAATCAAAAAGGGCGATTCAGATTGATCTATGTGCGGAATAGGGAAAAAGCGGGGTGAAAAATTACAAATTACGAATTACGAATGACGAATGATGCCACTGATTTTAGTACCTGTTATTGGGAAATAGTAAATACTGAGCCAAAAACTGGAAAAGCTCGTCAATTATCAAGATATCAAAAACTGGGATAAAGTTTGCCAGATCGTTCGGCATATTCATGCCCCTTGCGGGATGTGCCCCTTGCGGGATGTGCCCCTTGCGGGATGTGCCCCTTGCGGGATGTGCCCCTTGCGGGATGTGCCCCT
>RQOI01000110.1 GCA_003854995.1 Candidatus Zhuqueibacterota bacterium | reverse complement strand
TATGTGCTGAATTCAAGCAATCCGCTCTGGATTCCGCCACTTCGAATAGAGCAGAAAAAACTGTTTGATCCGCAAAAAAATGTGATGCTGCGGAAAGCTCCGCATCAGCTCTTTTTGGCTGCGGAGGGGAACGAGTGCGTCGGCCGCGTCGCGGCTTTTATCGATCCGGTGTTCAATCACTATTGGAAGGACAAAATCGGCTTTTTCGGCTCCTTTGAATGCATTCATGATCAAGAGGTGGCGATCGCCCTTTTACAGCAGTGCGAAGAATGGCATCGATCGCGGCAGATGATCGCGCTGCGGGGGCCGATCAATTTCGAGTCACAAAATTGGGGTTTCATCGTCGAAGGATTTGACCGATCACCGCGTATTTTGGCGCCCTTTAATCCGCCTTTTTATAACGAATTGATCATTGCTGCGGGATTTCACAAGGTCAAAGATCTGGAGGTTTTCGGCAAGCACACGCGGGACTATGTCATGCCGGAACGATTTGTCCGGCATCAGCAACGGTTGATGCTAAAGTACGATCTTGAAATCCGGCCTATCCGCATGGACAAGATGGTGGAGGACGTCCGCATCCTGCTCGACCTGAACAACCGTTCCGTCGCCGGCAATTGGGGCGTTGCCCCGGTCAGCCTGGATGAAGCAGAAATGATCGCCCGCAGTCTCAAGGACATTGTTCGTCCGGATTTGATTCTCATCATCGAGGCTCATGGTCAACCCATCGCCTTTGTCATCGTGCTGCCGGAAGTGTTCAACGCTCTCGATGGACTGAACGGACGGTTGTTCCCCTTTGGGTTGTTCAAGTTGGTGCGGCGTCTGAAAAAAATAGACGAATTCCGATTCTGGGCGCTTGGAATTGTGCCGGAATATCAGCGTCGCGGCATCGATTCATTGCTCTATCTGGCGACGTTTGCCCGATTGCAGCAACAAGACGTGTATGCGGAGGCCAATTACATCCTGGAGGACAATTTTGCCATGAAAGATGCGGTGATCAAGCTGGGGATGAATAAAGTGCGCACTTATCGCGTCTATGAAAAAAAGATCACACCGTCTGCCGGGAATTAATTGATGCCGGGCAAGTGACGGGCGGCCGCAATTGCTTGTCTGACAGACAGTTGTTGCGGCGCTACCGCACGCACTGCAGGCAGAGCCTGCCAAGTGATATACCACTCTTCGGCGCAGCGGCGGGCGTCACCAGGCGGAGCCTGGTGACGAGGTGATACCAAGTCATTGCGAAGGCGCCCCGCCCGCTGGCCGCAAACGATGCAGCGCCG
>RQOI01000109.1 GCA_003854995.1 Candidatus Zhuqueibacterota bacterium | reverse complement strand
AAAGTTCATGGAGAGAGAATTGACGCAGTGTCGAGTGTCTTTTGCCGTGAATCCTTCGCCGAGAAAAACGTGCCCGAGATGGCCGCCGCAGTTGGCGCACAGGATTTCGGTTCGCCGGCCATCCGCATCAATCTGTCTTTTGACCGCTCCCTTGATCTCATCGTCAAAGCTGGGCCAGCCACAATGAGAATCAAATTTGTCCGCGCTCGAATAGAGCGGCGCATTGCATTGGGCGCAGATATAGGTGCCGGTTTTTTTATTATTCAATAAATCGCCGCTCCAAGGCCGCTCCGTGCCTTTTTGCAGTATGATCTTCTCTTCCTCTCTGCTGAGCTCATTATATTGCGTATCCGCCATGAGACCTCCGGCAAGTATGGTGATGATGAGCACTAGTTTCATTTTAAACCTCCAATTCATGAGAAAACCCGCGATCGAGGACCATTCGGGTTTTGTAAAGTAGTATTACAACCGCACAAAGGTTTAAAATGTTTCAATTTTGCGAGGGATTGGCATTGAAATGCTGATTGTCCAGAGGCATCAGAGAGATCGGACAGCCCTGACATAAAAGCCGGCATCATCGTGAAAAATGCCGTAATAGTATCCGCCGTTGAAATAATTCACCGCCCACTCTCCCGCTTCATCCTGGATGGGGTCGCAGGTCCAGATGAGGTCCTGGGTGGTATTGAACACCTCGTCAATGTGAAAGGCACTCGCTTTGGAGTCGCGTTCGAGCACGCTCATCGCCTCTTCGAGCGTCGGCATGCGCCAGTCGCTGTGGCCGGCAAAGCCCCTCTTGTTCATATTCTGGATGATGGACTTGGCCTTGGTAAAAGACACCGTGTCTTTTGTGCCCTCCTGCTGCCACATGAGGTGAGTGGACTTGTCAATGACAATCTTGTCGCCATTGATATTGTCAACCTTGTAAGAGTGCCGCATTCCTTTGCCATCAGGATTTTTGCTCACATCGTAGAAATTACGTTCGATGAGTATCTCTTCAACATCCTGTCGGCTGAGAGATTGAGGTTTTGATCGAAGTTTCATGGTTTGGCTCTTTTTATCCTGTGCAGGGAAAATATAGATAGAATTGTGAGCAAAAGCAAAGATTTAAAGCTATAATTTTATTTGAAATTATCAAAATTTATGTCGATTTTT
>RQOI01000108.1 GCA_003854995.1 Candidatus Zhuqueibacterota bacterium | reverse complement strand
TATGTTCAATATCATCACTTTCGGCACAACGACCGCAGCATTCAAGTCGGACCTGGTCGCTGCGATGCCGGATAATGTGGAAGATGCGCGCGCCTTTGTCACCGACATCGGGCCGCTGGGTTTGACGAACATTGACGATGCACTGCAAAAATCTCTGCAGCAATCATTTTCCGACGATTATGCGAATATGATCGTCTTTATAACGGACGGCTATCCGACGCTCGGTGAGACGTTTGTGCCCGCAATTGTTGCGAATGTCAAAAACGCGAACACGAAAAATGTGCGGATATTTTCCTTCGGCGTCGGCGATGATGTCAGTACGCCGCTGCTGGTGCAAATGGCCGTTGAAAATGGCGGCTATGCCGAGTTCATCCAGGAGGACGATGATATAAGCCGCATCGTTGGCAATCATTTCAAGCGCATCTCAAAGCCGGTGCTCACGAATCTCGATATCAAGTTTGATGGGCTCGTCACTTCAGATCGTTTTCCGCGACCGCTGGCCGATCAGTTTTGGGGCAGCCAGGTCATGCAAATGGGGATTTATCAAAACTCTGGGACTTTTCCGGTCTATTTGACGGCATCTGTGGGTGACAGAACGGTGAGCTATGAATCGAATCAAGAGTTTTCAAATGTGCCGGGAGGCCATCGTTTCGTGCCGCGACTGTGGGCTAGAGCGAAAATCGATTATCTCTTGAATGAGATCGCCATCTATGGCGAGTTGCAAGAGCTGGTCGATCAGGTGATTGCGCTGTCGCTGAAATTTCAGATTCTGACGCCGTACACCTCCTTTTATGCTGATCCCAATGACACCGATGTTAAAGAGAAAAAGGAGATCCTGCCGAAAGAATTTGTCCTGCAGCAAAACTATCCCAATCCATTCAATCCGACGACGACCATTCAGTTTGCAATCCCTGAACCGGGGTGGATCGAGATCAAGATATACGACCTCAGGGGCGTCCTTGTTCGGAATCTGCTCAATGAGCATAAGAATGCCGGAATCCATTCAATCCACTGGGATGCGACGGATGATGCCGGACTGGGAGTCGCGACGGGCGTTTATCTCTATCAGATCGAGTTCACTAATGTGCACGGCGAAAGGATGGTGCTGACGAAAAAGATGAGCCTGGTCAAGTGAGCCAGCCCATCTCACACGTTCTTGGGATAGTCAAAGCTGAAATCAACTGGTTTTGCCAATGCAATTTCTTTCCATGCCTCAACCGCATAGGTCAGCTCGACGATGCCACAGGTCGGGATGTTGTCCAGCTGCACGCCGGATATTTGATTGACCAGATCTGTCACGCCTGGATTGTGAGCGACGAGCATGATTGCATCGTGCTCGTCGTCGGCAGAGCGGATGACCGCGAGGATCTGCCTTGCGCCGGCGTCATAGAGCTTTTCCTCCTCGACGATCCTTTTGTCAGAGTCGAGCTCTTTCGCCATTCTTTTTGCAGTGGCTATGGCACGTTTGGCAGGACTGGAAATGATCAGATCGAGACGGACGCTTCGTTGCGCCAGCCGTTTTCCCATCTCCCGGGCGTCTCGTTCGCCACGTCTGTTCAACGGCCGCTCCGCATCGGGCAACGAGGGATCTTTCCAGCTCGATTTGGCGTGCCGGACGAGTAAAAGCTTTTTCATCGCCTTCCTCTCAAGAGTGTGGTTCGTCATGATAGGAACAGCAGAAATTGGCCAGGAAATCCCCGATTGTGTCCTTTTTTCGCCGTGACCGATCTGTCCCGCGGTGCAGATTCTGCTTGATCCCGAGTTTTGCATCCTGTCACTCGTCAATTTTGCACGCCCGGATTCATCTTTTCTCTTGATTTCCTGGCAAAAAATGGTTTCATTTATCGCACCTGAACAAGTCGCAGGATAATCCGGAGGAGCGTCAAATGTTCAAGCTCACAGCGGCCATCATCGGGGCAGGCTTTATGGGACCGGTGCACACTGAGGCATTGCGACGCCTTGGCGTGCGGGTGAAGGGCATCCTCGGCGTCGATGCGGCGGAATCACGAAAAGCGCAAATCGCGCTCGGACTGGACCGCGCCTACAGCAGCTTTGCAGAGGTGCTGGAGGATGACATCGATGTCCTGCACATCACCACACCGAATCGGCTGCACTATGCGATGGCAAAAGCGGCGCTACAGGCCGGCAAACACGTGCTGTGCGAAAAGCCGCTGGCCATGAACTCGCAGCAATCGAGCGAGCTGGTCGAGCTGGCGAAAAAGACCGGACGGGTTGCAGGTGTCAATTATAACATTCGCTTCTATCCGCTCAACCTGCAAGCCCGACACAAGGTGCAAGCCGACGATATTGGCGAGATCTATTCCGTCGTCGGCAGTTATGTGCAGGACTGGTTGCTCTATCCGACCGACTATAACTGGCGCGTCCTGGCCGATGAGGGCGGCAGCCTGCGCGCGGTCGCGGATATCGGCACGCACTGGCTCGATCTGGTGCAGGCCATCACCGGACTGCAGGTCACGGCCGTATGCGCCGATCTGAAAACCATCCATCCGGTGCGCCTGCGTCCGCGTGGCGAGGTGGAGACATTTTCCGGCAAAGTGAGGGAGGTGGCGGCGACAGATAAAATTGACATCCGAACAGAAGACTGCGGCGCCATCCTGTTGAGATTTGACAATGGCGCGAGCGGAAGTTTGTGGGTGTCGCAGACCACAGCGGGACGCAAAAACTGCCTGCGCTACGAGATAGCCGGCGCAAAGAGCGCCCTCTCCTGGAACAGCGAAGAGCCGAATGAGTTGTGGCTAGGCTATCGCGACAAGCCGAATGAACGGCTCCTGCGCGACCCCGGCTTGCTCGATGTGGCGGTTCGACCCTTCGCCAACTATCCCGGCGGCCATAATGAAGGTTTCCCGGATACTTTTAAGCAGTGTTTCAGAGCGTTTTACTCCTATATCGCCAATGAGGATATGAATGCCGTTCCACAATTCCCCACCTTTGAGGATGGTCATCACGAGATTGTGCTGTGCGAGGCGATATTGAAGAGCCATCAGCAAGGGAAATGGATCAAAGTGTAAAGTCAGAGGATCAGGTTGTGCCTTTATTTCACGGACTATAAAGAGGAGAAATACCATGCAACTCGGATTCGTCACGGCTATTTTGCCCGATCTTGATTTGGAACAGGTCGCCACGTTCGCGGCTGAGACCGGTTACCACTGCATTGAAGTCATGTGCTGGCCGAAAGGCAAGGCGGAACGTCGATATGCCGGCGTCACTCACATCGATGGTGCGGCTTTGGATCGAGCCAAGGCCAGGAGCATTGCTGAGATGCTGCAGAGTCATGGCGTCAGCATCAGCGGCCTCGGCTATTACCCCAATCCGCTCGCGCCGGATGAGGCCGAAGCAAAGGTCTACATCGACCATATCAAAAAACTCATCCAGGCGGCGCCGCTGCTGGGCCTGAAAAATGTCAACACCTTCATCGGACGGGACTGGACCAAGAACGTCGATGACAACTGGCCGCGCTTTAAGAAAGTCTGGCCGGATATCGTCAAAATGGCGGAAGATCATGATGTCAAGATCGGCATCGAAAATTGCCCCATGTTCTTCACCAATGATGAGTGGCCGGGCGGCAAGAACCTCGCCCATAGCCCGAAAACCTGGCGTCGCATGTTCGAGGAGATACCGAGCGATCACTTTGGCCTCAATTTCGATCCGTCGCATCTCATCTGGCAGGGCATCGATGTCTATGCGGCGGTGCAGGAATTCGGCCACAAATTCTATCATGTGCATGCCAAAGACGCGCGCCTGGACATGGATAGGCTATATGAAGTCGGTTTCCTCGCCAATCCGAGTGAGTATCACACCCCCAAGCTGCCGGGACTGGGCGATGTGAATTGGAGCGAGTTTTTCTCCGCCCTGACCGATGTCGGTTACAACGGCCCGGTCTGCGTGGAGGTTGAAGATCGCGCCTATGAAGGTGATG
>RQOI01000657.1 GCA_003854995.1 Candidatus Zhuqueibacterota bacterium | reverse complement strand
TGCTCGCGGTCATGGAGAATGATGTGGGCGGCATGTTTCTGCTGATGGAAGACGATCTCGCCGGCGCGTTTCGCAAGGATGGCCAGCCGCCGTTCCTGCAGGATGATCTTTTGCGCATCGGCGGGCACGCCTATGAGCGCATCATCCTGACGCCGCTCATCATGGATTTCAACACGCCTGCGCTGAAAGCAGATGCGATCTACTATGACCGGCCGCCGACCAAGCCTTTGCAGAAGCAGATCAACGACACGCTCGATGGCATCCGCCACTATGTGCGGGAGCGACCAAAAGGCAAACTGGAGATCTATCCTTTTCTCGGCATCAATCCCGCCAATTACGCTCTGGATGAGGTGCGAAAACTGCTCAGCGACTATTTGGGACTGCATGCTATCTCGCGCCATCTCTTCTACAAGGCGTTCTCGGCCTTGAGTCAGCTCGACATCGCGGAAAAGATCTCCGGCAAGGGCTTGTTTGCCGGCGTCAAGCTCTATCCGCCTCTCGGATTCGATCCCTGGCCGGAGGCGCAGCCCGAGGAGATGGCAAAGGTCAATTATCTCTATGACTTTTGCCAGAAAAGGTCGATTCCCATCACCACCCACTGCGATGACCAGGGCTATCGGACCATTCCGCTGGCGATCTCGCACGAATGGACGTCGCCGCAACACTGGCGCAAGGTGCTGCAACACTATCCGCAGCTGAAACTCAATTTCGCCCACTTTGGCAGACAATATACGCGAAAATTCGGCAGCCGGAGGGATATGGAGTGGTTCACCGAGATCATCGATTTGTGTTGCGAGTACGATCATGTGTACACCGATTTTTCCTTCAGCGGCAGCAAGCCGGAATTTTACGATCTGCTGCTCAAAACCCTGAATGAGATGTCGGCGCCGCAACAGGACGTGCTGCGACAAAAGATTTTGTTCGGTTCCGATTTTATGATTCACCTGCTGGATGTCGAGTCGTATTATGACTATGTGAAGATATTCCACGAATCAAAATTGTCGGATGCATTGAAGCATCAATTTTGTTCGATCAATCCGGCGCGCTTTCTATTTGAAAAGTGAAAGGTGAAATATGCGCAAAATTCTTGTCATCCACGGCCCCAATCTGAATTTGCTCGGCGAACGCGAACCGGCTGTTTACGGTTCCGCGACGCTCGCCCAGGTCAACGATGAGATCGCCAGGCTGGCAAAAAAATTAAGAGTTCAGGTCGAGTTCTTTCAGTCCAATCATGAAGGCGCCATCATCGACTGTCTGCACGACTGCCGCACATCAATGGATGGCGTCCTCATCAATCCCGGCGCCCTGACGCACTATAGTTATGCTCTGCGCGATGCCATCGCCGGCGTGCAGCTGCCGGCCGTGGAAGTGCATCTCTCGGACATTCACCACCGCGAATCCTTTCGGGCTCATTCAGTGACCAGCGAGGTTTGCATCGGCCAGTTCTCCGGCGAGGGCGTGCGCAGCTATCTGGACGGATTGGAATTCCTGGTCGAACATTTTTCGCGCTAATTGCATATTGATTTTTCCTGAGCAGAACGCTATATTATGTGCTCTTTGGAGATGTCATGAAAAATAATGATGTGGTTGACATACTCGAAAAATTTGCCGATGTCCTGGAATTCAAGGGCGAGGTCGGTTTCAAGGTGAACGCCTATCGCAAGGCGGCGCGCGCCATCCGGGATCTCGGCGACGACATTGAAAAGCTCTGGGGCGAAAATCGACTCGGCGACATCCCGGGCGTCGGCAAGGCGTTGCAGGAAAAAATCGATCAGTTCCTGCGCACCGGTCATATTCGCCAGCTGGACGAGCATCTCGCCGCAGCGCCAAAAGAATTGTTTCAGCTGCTGCAAATCCAAAACTTTGGTCCCAAGACCGCTGCGCACGCCTATAAGGAGCTGGGCGTCGAGACACTGGACGATCTGCAGGCGGCGATCTCAGATGGCTCGCTGGCAAGGCTCGCGGGCATGGGGCCGAAAAGGGTCGCCAATATCAGCAAGAGCCTCGAGCTGCATGCCCGCGCCGAGAAAGAGATCTCGATCGGCCTGGCGACCCTGATCGTCGCCGAGGTGATGGCTTTTCTGCAGGAAAAGGCGGGCGACAAACTGCTGCGGCTGTCGCCGGCCGGCTCAGTGCGCCGCTGCAAGGAGACGGTGCACGACATCGACATCCTGGCCGAGACCAATTACGGCGAAGAGGTGATCAGGCTGTTGACGGAATTTCCCCGCGTCACGCGCGTGCTCAGCGCCGGCGCCACCAAGGGCAGCGTGCTGCTGGATGATCGATATCAGGTGGATCTGCGGGCGATCCAACCGGAGAGCTATGGCGCAGCGCAGCAGTATTTCACCGGTTCGCAAGCCCATAATGTCAGGCTGCGCGAGATGGCGAAAAAGCAGGGATACAAGATCAATGAGTGGGGGATTTTCCGCGGCGATGAAAAGATCGGCGGCAAAGACGAGGACGAGATCTATGCAGCGCTGGATCTGCAGTGGATGCCGCCGGAAATGCGCGAGGACAGGGGGGAGATAGAGGCGGCGGCAGCGCAGCAGATTCCCGAATTGGTCGAGCTCGATGATATAAAAGCGGATTTGCACATGCACACGACGAACAGCGATGGCCAGCATCCCCTCGAACAGCTCGTCGACTATGTTCGGCGCCGCGGTTACAGTCACATGGCGGTGTGCGATCATTCCAGGAGCGCCATCTATGCCAATGGCCTGAGCGAGGATCGGCTGCTGCGGCTTGTGCGCGACATTCGCGCCCTGAATGCTCAACTCGACAACTTTGTCGTTCTTGCCGGCATCGAGGTTGATATTTTGCCCGATGGCTCGCTCGATTTCAGCGACGATATCCTGCGCCAACTCGATTTTGTCGTCGCCTCGATTCACAGCGCCTTTAAAACAGACCCGACAGGCCGAACGCTGGCAGCGATGGAAAACAGATATGTCGATGTCATCGGCCATCCAACAGGCCGGCTGATCGCGCGCCGGCAGGGATTTGACATCGACATGGAGCGCATCATTGCAGCAGCGACGCGCAACGGCACAGCGCTCGAAGTGAATTCGTCCTGGGATCGACTTGATCTCAGCGACATCAACGTGCGCAAAGCCGTGCAGGCGGGCGCCAGGATTTCGATCAACACCGATACGCATCACGAAAAGCATTTGAGCATGATGGCGCTCGGCGTCGGCACTGCGCGCCGTGGCTGGGCGCGCAAACAAGATGTCATCAACACGTTCACGCTCGACCAATTACGCGCCTGGCAAAAGCGTCATCGCTGATTGCCGCCGCACAGGAGATAGATCTGGGACAGGCCGCAGGACAATCGCGAGGCTATTTCGCCTCCACGCGCACGCCCTTTTATGGCGTATTCTTGACAGCGCCGCTGTTGTTGCTGTATGAATTTTTCATTATATTTTTCCGTTATGACCAGGAGAATTACACCCGCAATGCCGCCGATGTGTGGATCAAGTATTTCATCCAGCATCTGGGCGCGCACGGGACATTCGCCTTTGGCGTGCTGATCCTGGCTTTTGTGGCGTTCGGCTTTATATCAATGGTGCGCGCCAGGGTGGACCTGAATGTCAAATATGCCCTGTATGCCATCTTTGAGAGCAGCATTTATGCATGGCTCCTCGCATTCATCGCATCGTGGTTGACCTCTTTGATTCTCGTCCACCTGCGCATGGATGAACAGACCCAGTTCAATCTGGTCCTGGCGCTCGGCGCCGGCGTCTATGAAGAGCTGATCTTTCGGGCTATCGGCTATGGCCTTGTGCCGCACCTGCTTGCCGCCATCTTTCGACTGCCCGATCTGTTTCGCCGCAGCGCGAGCGATCACCGTCGGTCGATCAACAGGCACATCGGATTCGAATTGAAACTCTTTGCAGCGCTCATTTCTTCAATATTGTTCGCCTGGCTGCATAACGTCAACTCTTTTTCTCTGGCCGATTATACGACGCTCTATCGCTTCTGCATGGGCCTGCTCTTTTGTCTGTTGTTTGAAATCCGTGGGCTGGGCGTGACAGTATGGACGCACAGCTTGTATGATGTCTTTGTATTCCTATTGGCATGAGAAAAGTGAAGAGAAAAAAGCGCACACTGCTCATCATCTTGATCAGCCCGCTGCTGCTGGCGCTGCTGCTCGGCGGTCTGGCCGTCTATATCCTCT
This sequence comes from Candidatus Zhuqueibacterota bacterium, assembly GCA_003854995.1. GTDB lineage: Bacteria > Zhuqueibacterota > Zhuqueibacteria > Residuimicrobiales > Krinioviventaceae > Kriniovivens. Next base: position 30,382 of record RQOI01000657.1, on the reverse strand, counting down.
ATCTGCCGCTGTCGCCGAGGAAGGATGCCAGACAGGTCGATATCATCGTCCGATGGGGCGCCTCGCTGGGGCAGGTGGCCATCGAGCTCGAAAAAGAGAGTGTCATACGCAATATCGATCAGTTTAAATTGGTCGCCGAGCTCTACAAAAAGACGGAGAGGCTGCGGGTCGGAAAATTCACCCTCAGGGAGGGCATGTCGAATTATGCTGCCCTGATGGCGCTGGTCGAGGGACCGCAGAGCTATATCCAGTTCACCCTGCCGGATGGCTACGATTCACGTCGATTTGCTCGCATCATCGAACATCACCTCGAGATCGATTCTGCTGAAATTGTCAACCTGGTGTCGGACTCTGCGTTCATCGCCGGACTGGGCCTAGCGACGACATCGCTGGAAGGCTATTTGTTTCCGGAAACCTACAGTTTCACCTACGGCGTCACGGCGCCGCATGTCCTTACAACGCTCGTCGAGCAGTTCAATAGGGCGGTTGATGACAGCCTGATCATGCGGGCGGCGGAAAAGGGATGGTCGCTGAATGATGCCCTCACTCTGGCATCCATCATCGAGGGGGAAGCCATCGTGGATGTCGAGATGCCGATCATCTCCTCGGTCTATCACAATCGTCTGCGCATCGGCATGCCGCTGCAGGCGGATCCGACCATTCAGTACATCATCCCGGATGGCCCGCGACGGCTGCTGTATCGCGATCTCGACATCGATTCACCCTATAACACATATAAATACAAAGGGTTGCCGCCTGCTCCGATCAACAATCCGGGACGCAACGCGATCAGGGCTGCTCTTTTCCCGGCAGAGACGCTCTATCTCTATTTTGTCGCCAACGGTGACGGCACCCATTCCTTCAGCGAAAACTATGAGCAGCATCTGCGCGCGAAACAGCGTTTCGACGCCTATCGTCGGCAGGTGAGAGAGGACCAGCAGAAAGCACGAAATGGGCAATGAAACTCGACAATGGCATGAGCGGCTGCTCAGTGATCTCAACGACGCGCAGCGGCAGGCGGTCATGCAGCTGGACGGACCGGTCTTGATTTTAGCGGGCGCCGGCAGCGGCAAGACGCGCGTCTTGACCTATCGCATCGCGCATCTGATCGCCAGCGGCAAAGCGACGTCGAAGGATATCATTGCCCTGACATTCACCAACAAGGCGGCCGGCGAGATGCGCGACCGCGTGCACAAGCTGGTGCCGGATTCGGGCGCGACCATGTGGGTTGGGACGTTCCACTCCCTGTTTGCCAGGATTTTGCGTCGTGAAGCCGACCGGATCGGTTTTTCGCACAATTTCACCATCTATGATGCGGATGACCAGGAGGCGCTGATCAAGACCATCATGAACGAGAACAAGATCTCAACCCAGGTGCATTCGCCCAAATTGATCGCCTATTCCATCAGTCGCGCCAAAAACGCCATGATCGGTCCGGAGGAATTTCAGACTGAGGCGGATAATCCGGCAAAACAGGCCGTAGCGACCGTCTATCACGACTATATGCGTCAGTTGCGCCGCCTCAATGCCATGGATTTTGATGATCTGCTGGTCAAGCCGGTCGAGCTCTTTCGCCTCTATCCGCTGGTCAAGGAATACTATCAGGATCGGTTCCGCTACATCCTGGTGGATGAATATCAGGATACAAATCACGCGCAATACTTTGTCCTGCGCGAATTGGCGGATAAATTCAACAACATTTGTGTGGTTGGCGACGATGACCAGTCCATCTATCGCTGGCGCGGCGCTGAGGTGCGCAACATTCTCGAATTCGAAAAGGATTATCCGAAATGCGCGAAATATCGACTGGAGCAGAATTATCGATCCACGCCGGCCATTCTCGGCCTGGCGCATTCAGTGGTGACGAAAAACAGGGAACGCTACGACAAGAAACTGTGGACTGAGAAGAAGGATGGCGAGCTCGTCACCGTTGTATCTGTCTATGATCAACGCGAGGAGGCGCGTCTGATCGTGGACAAAATCAGCGCCGAGTTTCGCAAGGGAGAGCGCACGTTCGGCGATTTTGCCATCCTTTATCGAATCAATGCGCAATCGCGGTCGCTCGAAGACGGTTTTCGCCTCGAAGGCATTCCCTACATCATTGTCGGCGGCATTCGATTTTATGAACGCAAAGAGATCAAAGATGTGTTGGCTTATCTGCGGCTGTTGGTCAATCCGGCCGACACCATCAGCCTGAAACGCATCATCAACTACCCGACCAGAGGAATCGGCGATGTGACGATCGCCCGCATCGATGCCTATGCCCGCGAGCAAAAGATGACATTTCTCGAGGCGCTCGACCACGTCGAAAAAATGAGCGGCCTGCAAAAGCGGACGGCGGAGCGATTGACGCTTTTTGCCGGCCTGATCAGGAAATACCGCATGCTGCTGAACCAGGTGTCGCCCGCGGAATTGGCCTCCACGTTGATCGATGAGCTGGGCATCCTGCGGCAGTTCAAGGAGGAAAATACGATCGAATCCGCTACGCGCAGCGAAAACGTGCGCGAGCTGCTGCAGGCGATTCATGAATTCTCTCTCACTGCCGAAGAGAACACGCTCGCCGCTTTTTTGCAGCAGGTGTCGCTCGTCACCGACCTGGACACCTGGGACGACCGGGCGAACGCCGTCACGCTCATGACCCTGCATGCTGCCAAAGGACTGGAATTCCCGGTCGTCTTCATCGCCGGGCTTGAGGAGGGCCTGTTTCCGCTGTCGCGCAGCATCGATGATCCGCGCGACCTGGAGGAAGAGCGCCGGCTGTTTTACGTCGGCTCGACCCGCGCCAAGGATAAGCTCTATCTGTTCTGGGCGAAAAATCGCCAGCGCTACGGCGAATCGCGCAGTTATAAATCGCGTTTCCTCAAGGAAGTGGATAAGATTTTTGTCACCAGCGAAGAGAGCTCTACGATTGCGCAGGCCAAGAGAATGCAGTCGCAGATCCGCTTTGACAATTCCATGCCGCGTTACGAAGACGAATCGCAGGAAACAGTAGAATTCAATATCGGCATGCGCGTGCGACATCAACAGTTTGGCAAGGGCACAGTGCTCAGCGTCGAACCATCGAGCGGCGGCGCCAAACTGGTCGTCAATTTTGATATGGTGGGACGGAAACGTCTCGTACTGCCCTTTGCACAATTGGAGATATTGTGAGATGAGTCAGCAAGCAAGACATCTTTTGATCATTCTTCTTTTCGCGGTCTCTTTTGCAGCAGCCCAGCAGACATTGCAGGAAGATCAGGACTTTCGATTCGCGGTTCAGCTGGAAAATCGCGAGCTCTACGACATTGCCGCGCTGCAGTTCGAGCGTTTTGCCGACATGTATCCGACGAGTCCGCAGGCGCCGACGGCGTTGCTGCGGGCCGGCGAAAACTATGCCAAGTCCGACAGTCTATCCCGAGCGTCACAAGCCTTTATGGCCGTGCTGTTGCGATATCCGCAATCCGCGATAGTGGACAAGGCGCAATATCATCAGGGCGGCGTGCTGTTGAGGAATGGCGAATATCTTCAGGCAGCCATGGCTTTTGATCGCATCAAGATTTTGTCCCCTGAAAGCGGTCTCATCCCGGAGGCGCAGATCGCCGCCGCGCAGTCCTATTTGCAGGCCGGCGAAACGCAAAGATCCTATGACGCTGCATTTTACATTCTCGAAAATTACAGCACTCATCCGACGCGATTGCAGGCCTACAAGTCCATCGCCGATGTGCATGAGCAGAGAGGTGACTATACGCTTGCGGGCCAGTTCATCGACCGGCTCCTCAGCGACCGCATCGAAGATGACCTTGCGGCCGATGCCTATGTGCAAAAGGCCGGCTTGCTGAAAAAACTTGGGCGATTCACAGAAGCCGACAGTGTGCTGAACAGGCTGCTCGCCGGCACGTACGCCGGCCCGATCGTCTCCCGCGCCGCATTGACGTTGGCGAAATCGATGCAGGAGCAAAGACAGCTGCCCGAAGCGGAGAGAGTGCTCACCGATGCCCTCGCCAAGGTGGGGGCAGAGGACAAAGACGATCTGTGGCTGAGCCTGGGCGACACTTACTATCTTGAGAGCAACTTTTCAGGGGCAAAGAGCACCTATCTCAAGGTGACGGATCAGGCCATTGCGGGCAAAGGCCTCAATCTATATCGGTTGGGAATGGCAAACAAAGCCCTGGGAGATGTGCCATCCGCATTGACGTCATTCGAGCAGGTGCTGGCCGATACAGCACTCTGTGAAAATATCCGCCTGTATGCCGCCATTGAGTATGCCGGCCTCCTTGCGAACCAGGGTCGTCCGGCCGAGGGCATTCGATATCTGCAAAATATCGTCGCCAACACGACGGATCCAGCGGGAAGAAATGAACTGTTTCTTGCCATCGCCGTTTTGCAGGAGACGCATCTGCAGGATTTCGTCGGCGCGCGACAGAATTACGGCGCCGTCATGGCGGGATCAGCCAGGAGCGCCATTTTGGATGATGCGCAATACGCTATCGCCCGATCGTACGAAAAAGAAGGGGATTTGAAAAGCGCCTTGCGCGAACATTCCCGTTATCTGGACTATTATCCGGGCGGTGATTTCTATGCGACCAGCCAGCATAAAACGGATGTCCTGCGTTTGATCGCACCTGCGCACGCAAAAAACCTGCAGCATGCCCTGGACGAGATTGTCGCCGGAGGTCTGACGTCGCGCGCTGTCGGCCAGCACAATCTGGCGCACTATCACATGTATGCTTTATATGATTTTAGCAAGGCTCTGGAGCTGCTGGAACGTGCCGCACGAGAGGATGCCGACGAACGGCTGAATCTGGAGAGAGTGAATTTCGATATGGCTTTTTGCCATTTTGCCTTGCATGAAAAGGCGACCTGGGAAAACCGGCCGGGAAATGCTGCCGAACACGCCGGGCAACTGACTCGCCTCGCCGGGAGCATGATGACGAGTCATCCGGCATCGAAATTGACGGCTCAAGTCGCCTATTGGGCAGCGCTGGCCAATTTGCCGACGCGCGAGTCCGCGGCAGCGCGCCTTGATCATCTCACGGCATCCATCAATCAGATGCGCGATGATAGCCTCAGGCAGCACCTGCAATTGCGGCTGGTGGACGAGATGGTAGCATCGCAGTCCGGCGATGACGCTCCTCTGTCGCAGCAGGTCAACAGGTCCCTCGATGAAATCATTGCGGTGAGTGCTGCCGAGAAAATCCAGGCTGAGGCGCTTTATAAGCGAGCGCTTTTGCTCCATCGCGCCCAGCCCGATTCGGCGGCGATCCTGTTGAATCGACTGCTGCAGCTGCGCGATTCCTCCCGGCGCGTCGAAGGTCTCTTTCTGCTCGCCACCATCTACGACGAGCAATCGAACGACGCCGAGGCGCAGCAGCTCTATTTCGACGTCGCAGAGCACTATTTCTACTCGCCCTGGGCGGAGCGCGCAGAAGTCAAGTTGATCGCTCTCATGCTCCGCCGAGGACAGGTCAAGGAGGCGGACAGGCGCGCACAGGCGAGGGAGAAGACGGGCATCCCGCGTGAGCTGAAACTATTCTATCCCAGCAAAGTGGACGATGAGGCCTTGTGGCTCTGGGCAGAACTCACCCGCCGGACAAAATCGCCGCAACAGGCCGTCGAGGTTTTGCAGCGTTATGTGGATCTCGGCAAAGATTCGAAGCACTATGCCGAGGCGCTGTTTGCCATCGGTGCGCTGGCGGACGAGATGAACAAGCAGGAGATGGCCATCGGCTATTTCCAAGAGTGCACCAGAGCCGCTCCAGGCAGTGATCTTGGCCAAAAGGCGCGACTGGCGACGGCGCAGCTCTATTTTGATCGCGGACGTTATGAAGAAGCAAGCGACCTCTATGCCGACATGCAAAAAGAACTGACAGGTGATGGACGCAGACAGGCCATGGCGCAGAACATCATTTGTCTCTATCGAATGGGCAGGCTGGGTCGGGCGGAAGACCTGCTCAAGCAGTTCAAAAAGGAGTTTAATGATCGCAATGCGGAGGCGAGATTTCTCTACGAAGAGGGCATGTATTATATCGCCGGCAAAGATTTTTCCAAGGCTGAAAAGACGCTCAAGAATCTGGCGAAATACGATGATGTGCCAGAAGGCGCTCGCGGTGATCTGGGTCTGGCGCGCCTGTACGTCGTGCAGACCAAAACCGAAGACGCTCTTGATCGTCTGACGCAAATCCCGCAGAAATATAAAGATCCTGAAATCGTCGCCACCGCCTATTTGAACCTCGCCGATTTCTATTATGAGAACCGGGCGCTGGCGAACACCGTCGATGCCGGCAAGCGGGTGCTGGAGCTGACAAAGGACGGTCCGATGCGCGCGCAAGCCCTCGATCTTCTCATCAATGCGAACGACGATTTGGGAATGCGAGATCAGGCAATCGCCTACCAGCGCGATTATATTGAGGCATTTCCGCATGCGCCCGATATTCTGGACCGGCGCATCCGGATCGGCACATTCTTTTACTATTTGAAGGAATATGATCGCGCCATCAGCCAGCTGAAAGAATTGAAGCCGCTGACCCCGGCTGATGACGAAGCGCGCGTGCAATTCTGGATCGCTGAATCCTATGCCGCGGCAGGATTGACGGAACAATCGATCATCGAATATCTCAAGGTGCGCTATCAATGCCAGCAGCACCCCAAGCTGCCATTCGGCGTGACGGCGCTCTACAAGGCCGGCGAGGGCTATCAAAAGCTCGACAACCTGCAAAAAGCGAAAGAGATGTACGAAATTGTTGTGCGGGAGCGCGGCGCGACGGACGATATCGGCCGGCATGCCAGCCGCAAATTGCAGGAGGTTGTCGCGGAAATGGAAAAGCGGTCATAGACACGCGTGCTCTACATCGGGCCGCGCGCCGACTGGTCGCCAGCGCGCTTGCCGAAGATCTGGGCGATCGCGGCGACATCACGACTCTGGCGCTGAATGCGAGCCGCCAGCAATCAACCGCCGTCATCATCGCCAAACAGGAGGGCATCGTCTGCGGTCTGGATATCGTAAAGCTGGTTTTTCAGCGAGTTGATCCGGCCGTCATCGTCGAAGCTGCTGTCAAGGATGGCGATCGCGTCGGTCTTTTACAGCCCTTCCTGCAACTCTCCGGGCCTTCGCAGAGCATACTTGTCGCTGAGCGAATTTGCCTCAACTTTGTCGGACGATTATCCGGCATCGCCACCTGCACGCGCCAATTCGTCGATGCAATCCTGGGCACAAAGGCGAGAATTCTGGACACCAGAAAGACGACGCCCGGCTGGCGCTTGTTGGAGAAATACGCGGTGCGCTGCGGCGGCGGCGACAACCATCGCATCGGACTGTATGACATGTTTCTCATCAAGGAAAACCATATCGCTGCCGCGGGCGGCATGCGCCATGCCGTCGATCGATGCCGCCGCTACATGCAGGCGCACAATTTTCAGGTCGAAATTGAGGTCGAGACGCAGAACAGCGACGATGTGCGAGAGGCGCTGTCGCTCGACGTCGATCGAATCATGCTCGATAACATGAGTTTAGCGGAGATGCGACAGAGCGTCCTCCTCGTGCATGGCCGAATCCCGCTGGAGGCATCGGGAAACGTGACGCTCGCCACTGTTCGCGACATCGCCGAGACGGGCGTCGATTTCATATCTGTGGGCTCGTTGACCCATTCGGCAAAAGCACTGGATATCAGCCTGCTCTTGCGCTCATAGCGCTGCCAAAGTGCACTAAAATACGCCAATCTGTCAGAAACGCCCGCCGGCGTGCCGAAACAGTGCTGTTCTGCACGCCTGCAGGCAGCGAGAATCTTGTGGAATAGTTCTTGCAATCGGGATTGTTGTGATTCGAAAGAAATTGATGAGGATAGAATGAGCACGATAGAAAATAGCAAAACTCCCAGTCCCGAGGAACTACGAAACGACGTCTCCAATTTTTTGCGCAACAAGTACGGCGATCGCGTCATCATTCCGCCGGAAGCGGAGCGCTTCGGCAATCCGCCTGGCGAAAGAAATAATGATGAAAAGCCGCTCCCGCACATAAATTTTGATCTCAAGCCGACAGAGCTGGAAGCCTATCTCAATGAGTACGTCGTCGGGCAGCAGGAAGCGGTCGAGGTGCTGGCGACCAAAATAGCGACACACTTTAACCGAATGAAATATGAGACGAGCAATAGCGATATAGAGGCGCTCGTCGGCAACATTAAAAGCAATGTCTTGATGATCGGCCCGACCGGCGTTGGCAAGACCTATCTCATCAAATTGATCGCAAAGAAAATCGGCGTGCCCTTTGTCAAGGGCGATGCGACGAAATTCAGCGAGACCGGTTACGTCGGTGGCGATGTCGATGATCTCGTCCGTAATCTGGTGCACGAAGCGAACGGCGAAATTCGTCTCGCCGAGTATGGCATCATCTATCTCGATGAAATTGACAAGATCGCCTCTTCCGGCAACGGCTTTGGGCCGGATGTGTCGCGAAGCGGCGTGCAGCGCAACCTGCTCAAGCTCATGGAAGAGGGTGAAGTGGACCTCAAGGTGCCGCACGATTTGGCATCGCAGATGGAAGCAGCCATGCAGGCGCAACGAACCGGCAAGGTCGAGCGAAAAAAGATCAATACAAAAAACATCCTGTTCGTCACCAGCGGCGCTTTTTTCGGATTGACCGATATCATACGGAAACGGCTGAATCAGCAGCCCATGGGCTTTACCAATAAAGAAGCGGATGTCCGCAAGATGCCGGATGAAGATATTTTCAAAATGGTCCGTTCCGAGGATTTGATCAAATTTGGTTTTGAAACAGAATTTGTCGGACGGTTGCCGGTGGTGGTCAGTCTGAATGGCCTGGATGTTGAGGGGCTCTATCAAATTCTCAAGAATCCGAACAGCACGGTCATTCTGGGTAAAAAACGGGACTTGAAAGCCTACGGTATTGATATTGAATTTGACGATGCGGCGTTGCGACGCATCGCCGAGCTCGCCTTTGAAGAGCATACCGGCGCGCGCGGCTTGACAAGTGTGGTTGACCGGCTGCTGCTCAAGTACGAAAAGCTGTTGCCCGATACGGATCTGGATCACATTGTGATCACGCGCGAGATCGTGGAAAATTCGAAAGCCGAGCTCGAAAGAATTTTGACCAATTACTATATCAAGAGCTTTCAAAAGAGATTTCTCGTCCGCAACAATATCGTCATCACGTTCACGAAAGATGCCATCGAGCTGCTGCAGGAGATGTCGAGGAAAAAAGGCAAAAATATTGACGATATCTGCAGCGACTTGCTCACAGACTATGAGTATGGTCTCAAATTGTTGAATTGGGAGGAGTTCATTGTGAATGCGGATATCATCAAGAATCCCAAAGAGCGCTTGGAGGAGCTGATCAAGAAATCCTATGAAAAAAAGTAAAAGCGCGTAAAAAAGCGGAATCGATTTTGAAACCTCTGCCTGACAATTTGCGGGAAAAGCTCGACAATCTGTCCATAAAGCCGGGGGTTTATCTCTATAAAAACAAGAATGGCGAAATCATCTACATCGGCAAAGCCAAGGTGCTCCGCCATCGCGTGCGCTCCTATTTTCAGTCCCGGCGCATCGATTCAAAGACGCTGCATCTGATTTCGCATATCCACGACCTCGAGACGATCATCACCGACACCGAGGTCGAGGCGCTCATCCTCGAAGCGAATCTCATCAAAGAGCACACGCCGCGCTATAATATCAATCTCAAGGATGATAAAAGCTTTCCTTTCATCCGCGTGACGAATGAGCCGTATCCGAGAATTTTCCCGACGAGAAAGGTCGTTCGTGATGGCTCACGCTATTTTGGCCCCTACACGAATGTCATGCGCATGAAAGCCCTGCTGACGACCATCAAAAAAATTTTCCCGATCCGTTCATGCAATTTGCCTCTGAACGACAAGACGATCGGAGAACGAAAATTCAAGGTCTGCCTGAATTATCATATCCATCGTTGTTCCGGGCCCTGCGAGGGCTTGGTCTCTCAAGAGGAATATCAGCGAACGATAGGTTATATCATTGAATTCATCAAAGGCAATACCGCCAGACTTGAAGGAGATATCAGAACGCGCATGCTCGCCCTGGCACAGGAGCGACGCTATGAAGAAGCAGCTCAGTTGCGCGATCAGCTGCAATCCATCACCATATTTTCCGAGCGCCAGAAGGTTTTGGACAACCATCTGGCGGATCGAGACATCATCGCCACCGCGGTTGACGACGGCGATGGCTGCAGCGTCGTCTTTCGCGTGCGCGAGGGCAAAATCATAGCCAAGGATCACTTTTTTCTCGAACACACCGAAGGTGAAAATGTCGCGGCCATCACCAAGGCATTCTTGCAGCAATTTTATTTGAAAGTGGAGGATGTGCCGCCCGAAATTCTGGTGCCAGGTCATTTTGGCGACGATCATCTCTTTCTCGAAGAGTGGCTGTCACAAAAGAGTGGTCGACGCGTCAAGCTGCTTTTCCCGCAAAGAGGGGAAAAGATGAAGCTTTTGCACATGTGCACGCGCAACGCCAGATATCATTTGGATGAATTGAAATTGAAAAAACTGCAGTCACGGGACTATATCGCCGGCTCTGTCAAGGCGCTGCAAAAATCGCTGCAGCTCGACCGTCCCCCAAAGCGCATCGAAGGGTTTGATATCTCTAATATTCAGGGCACGGATCCCGTCGCCTCCATGGTCTGTTTCATCAATGGCCGGCCTGCCAAGAGTGAGTATCGTCGCTTTAAAATCCGCGGCAAAAAAACGCCGGATGATTTTGCCATGATGAACGAAGTGGTTCGCCGTCGCTATGCGCGTCAACTCAAGGAAAAAAAGCCGCTCCCTGATTTGATCGTGATTGACGGCGGCAAAGGGCAGCTCAATGCCGCCTGTGCTGCGCTGAAAAAGCTCGCACTGGAGAATCAGCCGATCATTGCACTGGCAAAACGACTCGATGAGATTTACAAGCCTGGATTTGCGGAACCGCAGAATTTGCCGCGCGATTCCGCCGGTTTGCGGCTGGTGCAGCGAGTGCGCGATGAGTCGCATCGATTCGCCGTGACATTTCATCGTGCGTTGCGGTCGAAACGCACCTTGACATCAGAGCTCAACAGCATTCCCGGCATCGGCGAGAGACGCAAGGCAGAGCTGCTGCGCCATTTTCGATCCATGGACAATATCAGGGCAGCGTCCGCTGACGAGCTGGCCATCGGCTCCATCTCCGCCCGGCTGGCCGGCATCATTTACGCGCACCTGCACGACGATGCGAGCGAAAAAACCTAGTCGACGAGGCCTATCTTCAGCTTGGCTTGCAAGCTGTCGTCAAATTGTTCAAACGCCTGCAGAAAGATCTCCGGATGGCGTTCCAGGTAAGCGAGCGTTGTGTCGAACTGCGCCGGACTCATTTCATGCAGGGTCAGGGCCGAGTCCATCAGCGCACTTTTGTCCATGAACAAGTTGCCATCCGCTTGGTTCAACTCGACGAAAGTTTGGTAGACCTGAAAAAAACGCGCGACGTCCGGCCGAACGGTTTCATCGCCTTTTGAACAGGCCAGGACGAGCAAAAGAGCGCATAAAAGCGGGAATTTCATATAGACTCCACGATGGTGCGTGCAAGCGAGGATGCGTGCGCCGTGTCAGAAGCAGAGGCACGTCCGAAATCGCTTGCATTTATGTGTAAATTTTTTGTAAGTTTATCCGCCATTGATGGGCGAAGAGTGAAATGCTGCCGCCGATTCTCGCGGCTTTTTTTATGTGAATATAGTGAATATTTTGCAATGGCCAAAGCCAAAGAAAAAACGCATTTTGTTTGCCAGGAGTGTGGTGCAACGACGCCAAAGTGGCAGGGCAAATGCCCGAGCTGCTCGGCGTGGAATAGCCTGGTGGAGGAGCGCGTTCTCGCGACGTCGTCGCGCAACGCGGTCATGACGCCAAAAGAGAGCTCGCGTCCCAAACGCCTCAGCAGCATCAACGCGGAGACGGCGCCGCGCCTGCAGGCAAAAAGCGCGGAATTCAATCGCGTGCTCGGCGGTGGCCTTGTGCCCGGCTCCGTTGTCCTGGTCGGCGGTGATCCCGGCATCGGCAAGTCGACGCTGCTGCTGCAGGAAGCGGCCGCACTCTCTTCGGAGAATTACCAGATATTGTATATCACGGGTGAAGAATCCGCTGAGCAAATCAAAATGCGCGCCGATCGATTGGGCGTATCTGCCGATTTTCTGTTCATTTTGCCGGAAACGGAAATAGAGTCCGCGCTGAATGCCATCGAGCACATCAAACCGGGACTGGTCGTCGTCGATTCCATTCAGACCATGTACACCTCTCTGCTGGAAAGTGCGCCTGGCAGTGTCAGTCAGGTGCGCGAGTGCGCGCTCAAACTGATCGGCATCGCCAAGACCAGAACCATACCCGTATTCCTGGTCGGCCATGTGACCAAAGAAGGATATCTTGCCGGCCCCAAGGTTCTGGAGCACATGGTCGATGCGCTCCTGCTGTTTGAGGGCGACAGAGATCATTTTTACCGCATCCTGCGCTCGGTTAAAAATCGCTTTGGTTCCACCCGTGAAATTGGCGTCTTTGAGATGGCGAGCAGCGGCCTCATGGACGTCCCGAATCCATCCGCCGTCTTCCTCTCCGAACGACCGACGAACACCAGCGGATCAACGGTCATTTGCTGTATGGAGGGCACCCGGCCGATTTTGGTCGAAGTGCAGGCTCTGGCCACAGCGACAAAGTACGGCTATCCGCAGCGGACGACCACGGGCATGGATCTGAAGCGGCTCGTCCTGCTGCTGGGCGTGTTAGAGAAGCGTCTCGGCTATCACGTCGGCGGCATGGATGTCTTTCTCAATGCCGTGGGAGGGCTTTCCATCGATGAACCGGCCGCCGATCTCGGCGTCATCACCAGCATTGCATCCAGCGTGCGAAATCGCGAGATCGATCCCACAACCGTATTCATCGGTGAGGTCGGACTCGGCGGTGAGCTCCGTTCGGTTTCGCACGTCGAATCTCGCTTGCGCGAAGCGGAAAAACTGGGTTTTCAGCGCGCCATCATTCCCAAAGGCAATGCCAAAGGATTGCGATCCTTTGCCAAGTTAGAAGTGATCGCCGCGGCAACAGCGTACGAAGCGCTGCAGAATGCCGTGCAGTAGAAGAATGTCTTTTATCGATATCGCCGATGCAATTTCAACTCGTCAGAAAAGACAAGGGCACGGGCGCCCGCGCCGCCATTCTCAAGACAGACCATGGCGAAATCAGGACGCCGGTCTTCATGCCCGTCGGCACGCAGGCTGCAGTGAAAGCCCTGTCGCCACAGGATCTGAGTGAGATTCGCGCCCAGATCATGTTGAGCAACACCTATCATCTCTATTTGCGACCGGGATCAGACGTGGTGCGACGCGCCGGCGGAGTGCAGCGGTTCAATGGCTGGCATAAACCGATTTTAACCGACAGCGGCGGCTTTCAGATATTCAGCCTGAATGATCTGAACAAGGTCACGCCAGACGGCCTGCAGTTCAGATCGCATCTGGACGGCTCGCAACATTTTTTCTCACCGCAAAAAGTGGTGCAGATCCAGCGCGACCTCGGCTCGGATATCATGATGGTTCTGGATGAATGCGTGCCATTCCCGGCCGAATTCAGCTACGTGCGAAAATCCATTCGCCGCACAGCAGCGTGGGCGAGGACGAGTATGACTGAATTTCAGCAGGCGCCGCCACTGCATGGCCATTCGCAGGCTCTCTTTGCCATTGTCCAGGGAGGCGTCTATCCGGACTTGCGTCGGGAGTGCACTGCACAGCTCGTCGACATGGATTTTCCGGGATATGCCATCGGCGGCCTGTCGGTCGGCGAGCCAAAAGAGGCAATGTATGAGATGACCGGGATCGTGACCGAACGGCTGCCGGAACAAAAGCCCCGCTATCTCATGGGAGTGGGCAAGCCTGATGATCTGCTGAATGCGATTGAGCGCGGCATCGACATGTTCGATTGCATCATACCCACTCGCAACGGTCGCAATGGCCAGGCATTCACTGCGGCCGGGCCACTGAACATCAAAAATGTCGCACACAAGGACTCTGCTGAGCCATTGGACAGTGAATGCGACTGCTACACGTGCACTCACTTCACCCGTTCCTATCTGCGCCATTTGTATGTGGCAAAAGAGTTGTTGATTTTGAAACTGTTGAGTTTCCATAATCTCTATTTCTATATGTCACTGATGGAGCGCGCGCGCAAGGCGATTTTGCACAATCGATTTGCCGAGTTTAAAAAGCAATTTCTGTCTCGATATCATAACGATCAACCTTGATCAACCAATCACAGGAGGAAGCACATGCATTTCTTATTGTCTGTCTTTGCCATGGGTCCATCAGGGACGAGTGGACAGGGTGGTAATCCGCTGACCATGTTCATGCCGCTCATTCTCATCTTTTTGATCATGTGGCTCTTGATCTTTCGTCCGCAAGCGCGCAAGCAGAAGCAGCATCAGATGATGGTTCAGCAAGTTCAATCCGGTGATCGCGTCCTGACCGTCGGCGGCTTCTATGGCGTTGTCAGAGGCTTTAAGAATGATAAGGTCGTCATCCTTGAGATCGACAAGAACGTCAAAATCGAGCTCCTGAAGAGCTCCATCGCGCAGAACCTGACCGCCGAGGAGCGCATGCCGACCGGGAAAAGCAGATGAAGATTGTTTTCATGGGAACGCCGGATTTCGCTGTTCCCAGTTTGAAAGCGCTTCAGCAGAGCGAGCACACGATCGCGGGCGTGGTGACCGCGCCGGACCGACCGATGGGGCGCGGCAGAAAGATGGGCGCGCCGGTGATCAAAAACCTGGCCGTGGACTATGCGCTGCCCATCCTGCAACCTGAGCAGCTGCAGGATCCTGGCTTTATCAGCGAATTACGGTCGTGGAATGCGGATTTATTTGTCGTCGTCGCTTTTCGCATCCTGCCGCCCGCTGTGTTTCGTCTGCCGGCAAAAGGGACCTTCAATTTGCACGCCTCACTGCTGCCAAAATACAGGGGCGCTGCTCCTATCAACTGGGCGCTGATCAATGGCGAGAAGGAATCCGGCGTGACGACCTTTTACATCGATGAGAAGGTCGATACGGGCGAAATACTATTGCAGCGCTCGCTGCCGCTCACGGATGACATGACGGCCGGCGAACTGCATGATGCGCTGTCGATCATGGGGGCTGAGCTGGTGCTGGAGACGATCGATGGCATTGCTGCCGGCACATTGATGCCGAGGAGACAGAGCGGCGACTCGACCAGGGCGCCCAAGCTCACGGCAGAGCTGGAGCAGCTCTCCTGGTCGAAAAGCGCGACGGCGTGCCACAACCTCATCCGCGGCTTGTCGCCTGCTCCCGGCTGCTATGCCCTGTTTCGCGGCAAGCGGATCAAAATAATGCGCAGTCGTGTGAGTGGCGTGATGGCGCCCGCCGCTCTGCCGGGGCAAATCATTGCCATAGGCAAGAATGGCCCCATCGACGTGCAGACCGGCGATGGCGTCCTGTCGCTGCTGCAGCTCAAGCCCGAGGGACGCGCGACTATGAGCGCCGGCGAATTCAGCCGCGGTTTTCATATCGCCCTCGGTGACAAGTTTGACTAGCGTATGGCGATGAAAACAGGACAGACCCCTCGTGCAATAGCGCATGTGGCCATCTCGCGAATTGAAGGCGATAAGGGCTATACGGATCTCGTTCTTTCTCATCTGCTCGATCGCCACTCGTTTGCCGAGCGCGAGCGCGCTTTTGTGACGCAAGTCGTGCGCGGCGCCATCCGCTGGAAAAAGCGGTTCGATTGGATGATCGACCACCTTTTCACCGGGCAGAGGGATCAATTGCCACAAAACATCCGCTGGCTTTTGTGGCAGGCGCTCTATCAACTGGAGTTCATGCAGGTGCCATCGTACGCGGCCGTGAACGAATGCGTCCAGCTCGCGCGCACGCTGCACCTGCATCGCTGGACCGGCGTCATCAACGGCATCCTGCGAGCCTATCTGCGAAAGCCCGATGGCATCACCTTCCCCGATGCTGAGACGTCGCCGATCGAGCACCTGGCCGTCGCAGAATCGCATCCCGAATGGCTTGTCGAGCTCATGTTGCACCATTTTGGTTTTGACATGACGCGGGAATACTGCCGGGCGAACAATCAGGCGCCAGACTTGACACTGCGGTTGAATCAGCGCAAGATCTCGGCTGATGATTTTGCCGATCTGCTGGCGAGCAACAATGTCGACTATGAAGCGTCACCCGTGCCTGGTTTTTATCGAATCCGTGCAATTGACTATGATTTTCGCACCCAACTGATGGCTGAAGGGATGGTGACGGTGCAGGACGACAGTGCGGGACTGGTTGGCCTGCTCGCCGATCCACAGCCCGCACAGATAGTTGTTGACCTCTGCGCTGCGCCCGGCGGCAAATCGACTCATCTGGCGGA
Organism: Candidatus Zhuqueibacterota bacterium; assembly: GCA_003854995.1. Classification (GTDB taxonomy): domain Bacteria; phylum Zhuqueibacterota; class Zhuqueibacteria; order Residuimicrobiales; family Krinioviventaceae; genus Kriniovivens. The sequence goes on along the minus strand of RQOI01000657.1, from coordinate 14,004 downwards.
GCTGATGCGAGATCAGGGTGTCGTCATCAGCGGCGATGTGAACAAAAAGCGCATTGTCTTGCTCGATCGCACGGCCAGACGGCTCGATCTCTCATCTGTGCACGCGATCGTCGCTGATGCTGGCCACTTCCCCATGCAGCGGGCCGATGTCGTGCTGCTCGACGCTCCCTGTTCAGGCCTGGGCGCCATACGGAAAAAACCCGATGTGCGCTGGAAAAAGAGTGCCCGGGAGGTGCGCGAACTCGCCGACCTGCAGAGGAGGCTGATAAATCGCGCGAGCGAACTTGTCAAGCCGGGTGGCGTTCTCGTCTATTCGACCTGCACCGTCCTTCCGGAAGAGAACGAGATGATCATCGATGAATTTGTCGGCAATAATCGACGGTTCCAGATTGTTAATGCACATACGTCGAATATTGCAGATGAATTCATCACAGACCAGGGATTCATTCGAACCTGGCCGCACAAAAATCGCATGGATGGCAGTTTTGCAGCAAAGATGATTAAATTTTGAGAGCAAAAAGCATGAAGAACAGTAAAACTCGCACTGTGATTCTCCTTATTTGTGGGATTATTGTGGCTGCGTATTGTCTGATGAACTTTATCATCTTGCCCCTGTATACCCGCCACTGGCAACGGGTGCAAGTGCCCGATGTGACAAACCTCAGTCTTGCCGCAGCGGAAAAGATTTTGCGGCACAGCAAGCTCGTGCCGATGCGCGGCGAGATCAGGTTTGATGATGCTGTTCCGGCCGGCTATACGATTTTTCAGAATCCGGTTGCGAACAGCTTTGTGAAGAAAGGTCGACGAGTCTATCTCATCTCCTCAAAGGGCAAACGTCCGGTCACTGTGCCGCAGCTTGTCGGCACAAATATGCGCGATGCTCAATTCAGCATCGTGCAAAATCAGCTCATCGTCGGCAGAATCGCGTATGAATCTGATCCGTACTATCCGGATGGCGTCGTCACTGCTCAGTCCATTGCGCCTGAAACCGAGGTGATGGCTGGCAGCGTCATCGATATGACGGTGAGCAAGGGAGAAACGATGGGCGGGCTATTCGTCCCCGATCTGTATGGCTTGACGCAAGACAAGGCCGAGTTATTGCTGAAAAGGTCATTGTTGACAAAAGGGCGGGTGAGTTTTCTCGAATCGGCCAACGTGGCGCCCGGTCTTGTCATTCACCAATCACTGCAGGCAGGAGAACGGGCAGCCAGAGGAGATTCCGTTCATATCATCCTGAGCAAATCGCCGCAAGCGGAGGCGTTGTCATGGTGAAAATGGCGCCCTCAGTGCTGAGCGCTGATTTCGCGCAGCTCGCCGAGCAGATCAGGATTGTCGAGGAGGCCGGTGCGGACTGGATTCATCTCGACGTCATGGATGGTCATTATGTGCCGAACTTGACGTTTGGTCCACTTGTCATCTCGGGAATTCGCAAAATCACACATCTGCCGCTGGATGCGCATCTGATGATTGAAAATGCGGACTTGCATCTCCCTGCTTTTCATCAAGCCGGCGTCGATCAGTTGACCGTGCATGTGGAAGCGTGCCCGCATCTATGGGCGACGATCGACAAGATACACGACCTGGACCTCAAGGCGGGAGTCACCCTCAATCCGGCGACGCCACTCTCTCTCATTGAACCAGTTTTGTCTCGCGTCGAACTGGTACTGGTCATGACCGTCGAGCCTGGATTTGGCGGACAGCGCTTTATACCTGATATGGTGGAAAAAATTGCCGCCCTGGATGCCTATAAGAAAAAAAATGATCTGCGATTTGAAATTCAGGTCGATGGTGGTATTGACGAGACCACTGCTCCGCGCGTCGTCAGAGCTGGCGCGACCGTGCTGGTGGCCGGCAGTTCCATATTTGGCGAGCCGGATATTGCAGCAGCCTTTCACCGTATAAAAAAAGCGGCCGAGACCTCTCTGCTGAAAATGGCCTGAGTGTATGCGAAAATTAAACTTGCGCTTGACAAATGTCGCGCATGTTAATATATTAGCCGCGATTTGTCGTGGGAGCAGGGCAGCAGAGGCCGATATCTCCGGTAGGTCACTTTGAAAATCAGTCGGTAATCGACATGGATGGTTTCAGAACCTTGGCGAAAGGCGCCTCTGTCGAGCTCGAGATCGTGCGAGGAGCCGGATGATGAAACAATTGAAATAAATGTGACGTAACGCTGGACAAAGCGGCTCTGTTCTCGTCTAAAATCAACAGGCAGAAAATGAAACGAGTTTTTGATGCAAAGGATATTGATATCATCGCCAAAACGCTGGGTGTGAAGCCCAAGTTCAAGGGCAACAATTATCGATTTGAGATGACAAATCCCGAAAATAACAATAGATTATCGCTGGAGATTTACCCGGACATCCCCATCGGCGCACGTGACGGCAATTTGATCACTGTCTACGCGCAGTGCTCGCATCTGCAGCTGCACTTTTGTACGGGCTATGTCGTGAGCGACATGCTCGGCGAAGTGACCTTTATCGGAGAATCGGGCGGAAAAATTTCCGGCCTCATTGTCGAGCGGGAAGCGGGCTGCAGCTTGTATGCAAACGTCGATCGAGATATCTTATCGGGAGATTTCACGACCCTTGGGCCGGAAATTATGCTGTCGGGCGTCGCTTTGTCTTTGGCTGAAGAGCTTTTGCCGGAAAAATAACCAACCTGTCTGACGTTGAACCTCGCCGATCATTTAAAATCGTTCATCGATTACCTGCGCGTCGAGCGACAAGTTGCGCGCAACACGGTCGAAGCCTATCAGAGAGATCTGCTGCGCTATATCATATTCCTGCAGGAGCGAGCCATCGATGATTTTTCGCAACTCTCCCATCGCGATGTCTATGCCTTTTTGGAAATGCTGCATGAACTGACACTGAGCGCCGCATCTGTGTCGCGAAATTTATCAGCTGTCCGGGCCTTTCATCATTTTCTCATTGGTGAAAACGTCACCTCTGCGGATCCAACTGAAAATATCGTGGTTCCGAAACCGTGGATGAAGCTGCCCGAAGTGCTCACTGTCGAAGAGATGGCGCGCCTGCTGGAGCAGCCGGATACAGCGACGGACACGGGTCTGCGCGATCGCGCACTGCTGGAAACCGCCTATGCGACAGGTGTTCGCGTGTCAGAGCTCACCAATATAAAAAACAGGGATATCTATTGGCAGGATGAGTTCATCAGAGTGTCCGGCAAGGGCGACAAGGAGCGACTTGTCCCCATTGCCGATACCGCACTCGGCTGGATCAGGACCTATATGCAAGGAGCTCGAATCCCTCTGGCTGCATTGGGATTAGGCGGAGATATCCTGTTTTTGAATCGCTTTGGTAAAAAATTGAGCCGCCAGAGTGTGTGGATCCATCTCAAAAAATATGCTCAGCAGGCCGGTGTTCGCAAGTTCATCAGTCCGCACACCATTCGACATTCGTTTGCCACTCACTTGATCGAGGGCGGCGCTGATTTGAGGGCTGTTCAGGAAATGCTGGGACATGCGGATATTATCACCACGCAAATCTATACGCACCTGGACCAGGACTTTCTGAAACAGGTGCATCATCGGTATCATCCCCTTGAAAGTGGACGCCTGTGGAAAGACAAAGATGAATGAACGACTGATCGGCGCCCACATCATACGGCTCAATCGGGTGGATTCTACGAATGACTACGTGAAACGAAAGCTGTCGACTCTTTCTGCCGGCACAGTCGTCATCGCGGCTGAGCAAACCTGCGGCAGGGGTAGAGGTGGGCATGTCTGGACCTCCTGCCGGGGAAAGGGGCTGACGTTTTCAATTCGCCTCTCAGCGCGTACCGGCGCCAGAACTGTCCCGCTGTACCATCTCTTCCCGGCGGTCGCCATTGTCGATTTCCTTCGCTCGGAGAACATTGCTGCGCAGATAAAGTGGCCAAATGACATCGTCGTGCAGGGGCGGAAAATTGCCGGCATCCTCGTTGAGACGATTTCATACTCGCAAAGGGTGGATGTCATTCTGGGCATCGGCCTCAATGTGAACGACGATGAGGCTGATTTTCCGCAGCACCTGCGCTGTTCTGTCGGATCAATGAAGAGCGTCAGCGGGAAAGAATATAGTCTAAAGGCTGTTTTCAATAAAGTGCTCGAGTTTTTAGATCGCCTGTACAGCGACGTACAGAAAGAGGACGGGTGGCTCGCGCTGCGGGATAAATGGGTGGACTATTGCGCGCATATTCATCGGCCTGTAAATATTGCGCGCAAAAATGGCGCGGCAGCCGGCATCTTCAGGGGTATTGACGACTATGGCTTTGCTGTTATAGAAAGTAAAGGTCAACAACTGGTCGTGAGGGATTACGCTCACATTTCTTTGAGGGAAGATCATGATACTCGCAATTGACATCGGCAACACCCAAATAGCTGCCGGCTTGTTCGTGGATAAGGAGCTGTCGGCGCATTGGCGGCTCTCCAGCACGGCTGAGAGAACCGAAGATGAGACCTGGATTTTGATGAAATCGATTGTCGGCGCGAATGGATTCGACATTGAGAAAGTAACCGGCGTCGCGATCACCTCGGTGGTGCCGGACATCACGCACACCTTTGAAAAGATGTCGGACAAGTACTTAAAGTGCAAACCCGTGACCGTCGATTGGACGCTGGATCTGGGCATTGAGATCAAATATAACACTCCCCAGTCTGTCGGCGCAGATCGTTTGTGCAATGCTGTCGGCGGCTTTTTCAAATACGGCGGACCGTTGATCATTGTCGATTTTGGCACGGCGACCTCTTTTGATGTCGTTTCCGCGCGCGGTGAATATCTTGGCGGCATGATTGCGCCCGGCATCGAGATGTCATCCATGGTGCTGCACCAAAAGGCCGCAAAACTGCCGCGGGTTTATCTCTCCTTTCCCGAAAAGGTGATCGGCAAAACCACGGAGACGAGCATGCAATCCGGCCTCATGTATGGCGCGGTCGAGATGATCGATGGCTTGACGAGGAGGATCAACGAAGAGCTGGGAGAGACAGCGAGATGCATTGCCACCGGAGGACTCGCCCGCCTCGTCATCAACCAGCTGCGCAACAGCTACACGCTGGATTCTTTTCTGACGCTCGACGGGCTGAAAATAATCTATGATCGGGTCAAACATGAACCGGCTGCCCGCAAGAAAGAGGAACAACAGTGACATTGACAGATTTGGGATGGGACGACTATTTTCAAGCCCAGTTGGGCGAATGCAGTGACTCTGGACTGGTCTGCGCGCGAGTCTCCAGGCAACAGAAGAAGCAGTATCGCGTCTTGACCGAAACCGGCGAGCATACCGCTGTCATCTTGGGGAAATTCAGACATCAGGCTGAATCTTTGGCCGACTTTCCGGCTGTCGGCGATTGGGTATTGGTGCAGCTGCAGGCCGAAGAAGACAAGGCTGTCATTCATCACGTGTTGCCGCGCAAGACAAAAATATCCCGCGATACCACGACGCGCAAGGGGCGCCGGCCCATCGCCGATGAACAGGTGCTCGTCGCAAATGTGGATGCCATCTTTCTGGTCACTGCCTTAAACGAAGAGTTGAATCTCAGACGGATTGAACGATATCTGACAGTCATTTGGGACAGCGGGGCAAAACCAGTTCTGCTGTTGAACAAATCCGATCTCTGCGATCATGTTGACGATATCTTGCCGCAAATTGAGCAGGTGGCCATTGGTGTGGACGTTCACGTTCTGAGCGCGGCAAAGGATGAAGGGCTTGACGTCCTGCAGCGCTATTTGGGCGCCGGAAAGACTGTGGCCCTGCTTGGATCGTCTGGTGTGGGGAAATCGACGATCATCAATAAAATCATCGGGGTGGAAAAATTCAAAGTCTCTGCGACTGGAGAGTATAAAGACAAAGGCCGGCACATCACGACCCATCGGGAGATGGTTCTGCTCGACTCGGGTGGCATTCTCATCGACAATCCGGGCATGCGATCCATCCAATTGTGGGACGGCGAAGACGGCATGGCAAAATCTTTTGCAGATATTGAACAAATTGCCGTCGATTGTCGTTTCAAGGATTGTCGGCACGTGAACGAACCTGGCTGCGCTGTGCTGCGCGCGGTTGCGGCGAAAGAACTGCCAGCGGAGCGATATGAGAGCTATCTCAAGCTGCAGAAAGAACTCGACTATCGAGCCAGAAAGGAAAATTGGTCGGCGCGGCAAAACACGAAAAAACGCTGGAAGTCGATCGCCAAGAGCATACGGCAGCTGAAAAATGATCGGCACAAGGGCTTTGAATGAGGAATGAACATGCGGTACGGTCTGGTTTTGGCAGTTGTGTGGCTGTTTTCAATGCGATCCTGTGCAGAGGTGGCGACATACTATGGGATGTGCGACGCCTCGGCGGCTCTGGGAGTGGGAGAGGAGCATTTCATCATCGCCAATGACGAAGATAACATCCTGCGGCTCTATCACATCGATAAAAAATTGCCGGTGCGGACGTTTGATCTGACGTCATTTTTCAAGATCAGAAACGATGACAAGCGACCCGAGTCTGATATTGAGGGTGCAGCGAAACTGGATGACTATAATTTTTTCATCACCTCGCACGGCAGGGATAAAAAGGGGCGGATGAGCTGGAATCGACATCAATTTTTTGCGGTGCGGATCGATCCTCGAACATTGCAGATAGAGCCGGTCGGCGTCGCCTATCGCGATTTGCTGGATGACATATTCAGACTCGAGGCGGTGAAAAAACTCAGCATGGAGGATTCCTATCTGCCGCAGGAAAAGCGGAATGATCAGCTCGCGCCGAAAGAACGCGGCGTGAACATTGAGGGGCTGGCCGCGGCGCCGAATGGCCGCTCGCTGTTGATCGGCTTTCGCAATCCCATTCCCGGCGGCCGAGCGCTAGTGATCGAATTGCTGAATCCCGTTGCGGTCGTCGCAGAGTCCCAGCCGCCGAAATTTGGCGAGACCTTTCTGCTGGATATGGGGAATCGCGGCGTCCGCAGCATCGAGTTCGATCCGCTTCAGCGCTGCTATCTGGTCATCGGCGGCCCAGCGGACGACGAGATCGACGCCAAATTGTATGTCTGGGATGGTCTGGACAGCGCACCGGTAGAGATCGAGAGCATCGATTTCAGCCGATTTGAAAAATTTACGCCCGAGGCGCTCTTTTTTTCGCAGCAGAATAGTGTTCTTCAAATCTTCAGTGATGACGGTACTATAAAAAAGATCAACGCGGCAGGGGACAAGTGCGACTGCAAGGACCTGGGGCGCGATGAAGAAAAGAGTTTTCGCGATTGGCGCATCGAACGGGAGGCTCTGAGGTGAGGCGCAATCGGGAAAAACGATCGTTCTCCGCAAAAAAAATCTTGCATTGCGATAGTGAAATTGCTATATTTACAAACTCTCATCAGCGGGAGTAGTTCAGTGGTAGAACACAACCTTGCCAAGGTTGGGGTCGCGAGTTCGAATCTCGTCTCCCGCTCAAAACCGGCGGCGTAGCCAAGTGGCTAAGGCGGAGGTCTGCAAAACCTCTATTCATCGGTTCGACTCCGATCGCCGCCTCTCGCGAGAGCCGAACGTGGCCGGGGTGGCGAAATTGGTAGACGCAAGGGACTTAAAATCCCTCGGGCAGCTATGTCCGTGCCGGTTCGATTCCGGCCCTCGGCACATTGGACCTCAGAGGTGCTTCTCAAGCGGCGTGACCACAGTGGTACGCTTTTTTTTTGAGCACGGTAAAGATAGAGAAACAAGGGCGGTTAGCTCAGTTGGTTAGAGTACTTGCTTGACATGCAAGGGGTCACCGGTTCAAATCCAGTACCGCCCACATCGAGTGCAAGGCCAAGCCGCCTCATAGAGGCGGTTTTTGGTTTTCAGAAACAGCTCTTGGAAAAAGGTGATAAAGTGTCGGACATTCAAATCACATTTCCGGATGGCAGCGTCAAAAACTATCCAGCCGGCGTTGCGGGTCAGGATATTCTGAACGATATCAACGGCCGGATCAAAAAGGAAGCGGTGGCCGTCAAAGTGGATGACAAGCTCTTTGACTTGTCTCGGGCCCTGCCTTCCGGCAAGATCGAGTTCCTGACCTTTGACTCTCGCGACGGCAAGGATGTCTTTTGGCACAGCTCCGCCCACATCATGGCGCACGCCGTGAAAGAGCTCTTTCCGGATGCCAAGTTCGCCTTTGGCCCGCCCGTGGAAGAAGGATTTTACTATGACATCGATGCCGGTCAAAGCATCAGTATGGATGATCTCGAAAGGATCGAAAAAAAGATGCAAGAGATCGCCGATGCTGATCGACCTTTCCAGCGCGCCGAGCTGTCAGCGGCAGAGGCGATCGCACTCTTTAAGGAAAGAAAAGAGGATTACAAAGTCGAACAGATCGAACGTCTCGGTGAACCGCCAGCCATTTACCGGGAAGGCGATTTCATCGATCTCTGCCGCGGGCCGCATCTGCCTTCCACCGGCTATGTCAAGTACTTTAAGCTGCTGAGCATCGCCGGCGCCTATTGGCTGGGAGATGAGAGGAATCCGATGCTGCAGCGGCTGTACGGCATCTCGTTTCCGAAAAAATCTCAGCTCGACGAGTACGTGACCCGACTGGAAGAGGCGAAGAAACGAGATCATCGTCGCCTGGGAAAAGAGCTCGATCTGTTCAGCATCCAGGACGAGACCGGTCCCGGTCTGGTCCTGTGGCATCCCAAAGGCGCCTTCATTCGCCATAAAATCGAGGAATTCTGGCGACAGCGTCATCTCAAGGCCGGCTATGAATTCGTCAATTCGCCGCACATTGCGCGCAAGGATCTGTGGAAGACCAGCGGCCATCTCGAATTCTTCACCGAGAATATGTACAGTTCCATGCAGGTGGATGAACAGGAATATCTGGTCAAACCCATGAACTGCCCATTTCATCTGCTGATTTATAAAAGCAGGACTCGCAGCTACCGCGACCTGCCCTATCGGTGGGCTGAACTGGGCACTGTCTATCGCTACGAGCGCTCCGGCGTGCTGCACGGCCTCATGCGGGTTCGCGGCTTCACCCAGGATGATGCGCACATCTTTTGTCGACCCGATCAACTCGACGATGAAGTGGTGAAATTGATAGATTTTTCAACCGGCATGCTGAAGGCATTTGGATTTGATGATATGGATGTCTATCTTTCAACTCGGCCCGCAAAGTATGTGGGCAGTCTGCCCAATTGGGATCGCGCGACCGAGGCGTTGAAAAATGGACTGGAAAAGACGGGCATCCCCTACGAGGTCGATCCCGGCGAAGGCGTTTTCTATGGGCCCAAGGTCGATATCAAAATACGCGATTCCATCGGACGGTCCTGGCAGTGCTCAACTATTCAGGTCGATTTCAATGAACCGGAACGCTTTGATATTTCCTATATTGGCGCGGACGGCGAGAAACATCAGCCCATCATGATTCATCGCGCGCTCCTCGGCTCGCTCGAGCGTTTCTTCGGCGTGATGATCGAGCATTACGCCGGCGCGTTTCCGCTGTGGCTGGCGCCCGTCCAGGTGCAGGTGATACCAATCACTGATGCTCAGCACGACTATGCGAAAGCAGTGCACGCCCAGCTCCTGGAGGCGGATGTGCGCGCCGAGCTCGATGACCGGAATGAAAAAGTCGGCTATAAAATTCGAGAAGCAGAGACGGGCAAAATTCCTTTCATGCTCATTGTCGGGCAAAAGGAGGCTGAGCAAAAAACGGTCTCTGTCCGAAAACGTCAGCAGGGCGACCTGGGTTCATCCGGCTTGACGGATTTTATCGAGATGATCCATGACCGGGTCGAGAAAAAAGCCGCGGCATAACTGCTCAATGAACTCTCTCATGGAGGTAACCTATTAAGAAAAAAGAAGTTCGTATCAATGATGAAATTGATACTGCGCAAGTCAGATTGATCGGCGCCGAAGGGCAGCAAATCGGTGTGGTGAGCTCTTCTGAAGCTCTGATCAGGGCTGAGCAGGCGGGCTTGGACCTCGTTGAGCTCTCGCCAAACGCAAAACCACCGGTCTGCAAGATTATGGACTTTGGCAAATATAAATACGAACTTGCCAAAAAAGAGAAAGAAAATCGTAAAAAGCAGCACGTCATCGTCACCAAAGAGGTTCGCTTTAGGCCAAAGACCGATGATCACGATTTTGAGTTCAAGGTGAGGCACGCGCGCAAATTCATTGAGCAGGGCAACCGCGTCAAAGCGACGGTCATGTTTCGCGGCAGAGAAAACGCACACCGCGAATACGGACAGAGGGTTTTAGACAAGTTTATGGAGGCGCTGGAAGATATCGCCAAGGTTGAAAAAGACACCAAACTTGAAGGTGGTCAATTGGTGTTGTTCATGACAAAAAAATAGGAAGTGCAACAATGCCCAAGATGAAATCGAATCGGGCTTCTTCCAAACGCTTCCGCCGAACCGGAAGTGGAAGAATCCGTAAAAATAACGCCTATGCGCGCCATATTTTAACAAAGAAATCGCAAAAAAGAAAAAGAAAATTACGCAAGCCCGGCCTGATCGCGGCCGCAGATGAGAAACGAGTCCGGCAACTCATCTCGCACTAGAGATGGCTTGCGGAATTGCTAATGTTTTGGAGGAGATATGCCCAGATCAAGTTCGTCGGTGCCGACACGGCAACGACGCAATAAATATCTAAAGGCTGCCAGGGGTTACTGGGGCGGCAAGAGCCGTTTGTATCGATCAGCTAAAGAACAAGTTGAAAAGGGAATGCTTTATGCCTATCGCGACCGTCGTGCGCGACGTCGCGAGTTTCGCAGCCTGTGGATCTGCCGCATCAATGCTGCGGCGCGCCTGTTCGACATGTCCTATTCGCAATTGATCGATGGCATGAACAAAAAAGGCCTGGATATCAATCGCAAGATGCTTGCGGAGCTGGCCGTGCATGACATCCATGCTTTCGAGGAGATTGTCAAGACGGTTCGCGCCGCATAGTCAGTTCTTGCTGGCTGGCGGATAGTCGCATGAGAATCGCATGAGGAGATTTTTGAATCGAATGGTTCAATGATCTCCTTTTTTTATGCCCCCTCCTGCAGGGGGCCTCGCCGCAAATATTTTTTGCATCTTTCCCTAAATCTCTTATATTATTCTCAATACCTTTAGCAAGACTCACCCTTAGATTTTTTGCAGGAGGCTGGCCATGTTGAACTCCCGTCGCCAATTCATGCGAGCTGTCCTCGGCACCGCGGGCGCCTGTTTCGCTGGGTCATTGCACCGATGCGCCGCCGACAGAGATCGCCCAAATATTCTCTGCATCACCAGCGAGGATAACAGCCCATTCTTCGGCTGCTACGGCGATGCGTTCGCCACGACGCCGAATTTCGATCGTTTCGCTCAACAGGGCATCCTGTATGAGAATGTTTTCGCCACCGCGCCGGTCTGCGCGCCGGCCCGCTGCACCATCATCACCGGCGTCTATCCGCCTTCCATGGGCACGCAGCACATGCGCAGCCGCTACCCCATCCCCGATGTCATCAAGCCGTACCCGATGTACCTGCGCGAGGCCGGTTACTATTGCACGAACAACGCCAAGACCGACTATAACTTTCACGGCGAAGATGGCTCCTATTGGGACGAGTCTGGGCAAGAGGCACACTATAAAAATCGGCCGCAAGGCATGCCCTTTTTTGCCATCTTTAATTACACAGTGAGTCACGAGAGCTCTGTGCATAGCAGCATCCCTGCGGATCAACTGCGCCATGATCCGGGATTGGCGCCGCTGCCGCCTTATCATCCAGATACGCCGGTGGTTCGCCATGATTGGGCGCAGTACTATGACAAGATTGAGGATCTCGATGCGCTGTTTGGCGAGCGCCTCCAGGAGCTCGAGGAGGCCGGGCTGGCGGAAGAGACAATTGTCATTTATTTCGCCGATCACGGTGGCGTGCTCGCGCGCAGCAAGCGTTACCTCTATGACAGCGGTTTGCACGTGCCGATGATCATTCGTTTTCCGCCAAAGTACAGACATCTGGCGCCGGCTAGTCCCGGCGCGCGCATCGATCAACTGATCACCTTTATCGATTTTCCGGCAACATTTCTGAGTCTGGCCGGCATCGCGGTGCCGCGCCACATGCAGGGCACGGTATTTCTCGGCAAACAAAAGGGCAAACCGAGAAAATATGCGCACTCTTTTCGCGATCGCATGGATGAAAAATATGATTTCAGTCGCACCATCCGTGACAAACAGTTCCGCTATGTCCGTCATTACAATCCGCAGCGGATTTTTGGGCAGTATCTCGAATACCTCTGGCGTGCACCTCTAACCCGGTCGTGGGAGGAGGAATTTCTGGCCGGCCGCTGCAACGATGTGCAAAGAAAGTTCTGGCGACCGAAACCCTTTGAAGAACTCTTTGACAGCCGCAACGATCCCTGGGAGGTGCACAATCTAGCGGCAACACCACACTATCGACAGCGGCTCGTGCGCATGCGGGCTGACCTGCGCAACTGGCTGCTGGAGATAAGGGATTCCGGATTTTTGCCCGAGGGCGCGCTGGCCGATATTGCCCAAAATGGCACGGTCTATGACTATGTCCACTCTGCTGCGTACGAGCTGGAACGCATCTTGCCGGTCGCCGAGATGGCCACTGACTATGACGCCGCGCATCTGCCGGACCTTTGCGCGGCCATGGCAGATGCCAATCCGACAATCCGTTTTTGGGGCGCGATGGGTTGTCTGGTGCTCGGCGACCAGGCTGGTCCGGCCATCGATGATCTGTTCGTGCGGCTCAAAGATCCGGATGGGGATGTCGTCGCTGTGGCCGCTGAAGCGGTGGTGAAATTGGGATTTCACAAAGAGGGGGTGGACGCACTGATCGGGCTGCTCGCGCATGCGAACGGCAAAGTCGTCTTGCGCGCCGTCAATGCGCTCGAGCAGATCGGCGACTATGCTCTGCCGGCGCTGCCGGTGCTCAAGACAGAACTCGCTCAGCATCAAGATGACTATGTCGTCCGGGCAGCGAAGCATCTCAGCGAAATATTGGGATGAAGAGATTTATGATGGTTCTTGCGGAAAAACTGTACTTTTCGCCACTGGGATGAGGGCATCGGGCTACAGGCCGCAACTAAATTGTAGAGGCCACGGATTTTCACGGATAAAACACTGATAAGAACATGTCAAATCGTTCTTTCCGTAATACAAATCAGCAACATCCTGTTTTTTTTCAAGTATTAAATCCAACCGCTGAGGGCGCCGAGATTCGCAGAGATAATGCCCGATTTCGCTTCTTTTCCTCTGTGACTCGGCGCCCTGGTTTAGATGCTTTTGGTTGCGGCCAAAGGCCGCGCCACGTTTCCTCAGTGATTATCTTTTTTCATGATGCAGCCTTATATTTTAGAGTTCGATGAGGCCAATGATGAACCGACGTCACTTTTTCCAGGCCGGTGCTGCTGCGCTGGCCGGTGCTTCTTTGTCAACATGCCAGGGACCATCACCGACACAGCAGGGAATGCAACGATTGTCCTTAACGCAATTGCACAAATGGGAGCAATTGCGCTACGGCATGTTCATCCATTTTGGCATGAGCACGTTCCTCGGGCAGGAGCTGCCGGATGGCCACGCCCCTTCGACGCTCTATGCCCCGGACGCACTTGATGTCGACCAATGGATATCAGTGGCGCGCGATGCCGGCATGCGCTATGCCATCTTGACTGCGAAACATGTCGCCGGCCACTGTCTCTGGCCAACCAAATGCACGGACTATAACGTGACCAGCAGCGCCAACACGACGGATGTGGTCGAGGCGTTCGTGCGCGCGTGTGAAAAGCGTGGTGTCAAGCCAGGATTTTACTACTGTTCCTGGGACAACCACAATCGTTTTGGTAGTGAGACGCCGTCCGATGGCGGCGACTGGAATGGGCAGAATTCCTTCCCTGCTACCCAAGAAGATGTCATGCCGCCGCATACAACATCACTGTATCAGAATTTTCAAACCGCGCAGATACAAGAGCTGTTGCAGAATTATGGCCCTATCGCAGAAATGTGGATCGACATCCCCGGCGTGCTGGGACGAGGCTATCGTGAATATCTTTACAACCATATCGCC
>RQOI01000107.1 GCA_003854995.1 Candidatus Zhuqueibacterota bacterium | reverse complement strand
TGAAATGGTACAGCACCGAAAAGGCGGAAAACGAGGTCGATTATGCCGTCGCCGATCGGATCTGGGAGCTCTGCGCCGAGCGCAATATTCCGATGCGCGGGCACTGCATCTTTTGGGCAAAAGACAAATACGTCATGCCCTGGCTGAAAGCGCTCGATAATGACGAATTACGCGCGGCCATCGGCCGGCGCGCCCTGGATGTGACCCGCCATTTCAAGGGTCGCATCGACGAGTTTGATCTGAACAACGAGATGATCCACGGCGACTTTTTCCGCCGCCGTCTCGGCTATGGCATCATCAATGAAATGGCGCTGTGGGCCAGGATGGGCAATCCGGAGGTACAGCTCTACCTGAACGACTATGGCGTACTCGACGGCGGCTTTAACGCGGACACCTATCTCTGGCAGATCCGCACTCTTCTCGCCAATGGTGTGCCCATCGACGGCATCGGCTGCCAGGCGCACCTGGCCCATTCCTACGAGTCGATCACCTCGCCCGAACACGTGCAAAAGTGGCTCGACATCCTGGCGGAATTCAATCTGCCGATCAAGATCACCGAGAACCTCTTTGTCTTTCAGGATGAGCGCGTTCAGGAAGAGCAGTTGCGAACATTGTTTCCCATCTATTTTGCCCATCCCAGCGTCACGGCGATCGTCACCTGGGGATTCTGGGCCAAGGGTCACTGGCTGCCGCACGCGGCCATGTATCGGGAGGACTGGTCGCCGCGGCCGCAGGCGCTCGCCTACCGGGAACTGGTCTACGATCAGTGGTGGACAAGAACCGCCGGCGCCGCTGACGCGGCGGGCGTCTATAAGACAAGGGCTTTTTATGGCGACTATAAGATAACGGCTGACGGCGAGAGCAGGATCGTCCGGCTCTGCAAGAAGGATGGAACGGCGCAGGTGATTTTCTGATTTCAGTTTCAGGGTGAAGTCGTGATGCCGAGCTGCGCAAAAATGGTATAGCAACAATGATGGTATGGATTTTGAAAAAATATTCATTTTATGCTCTGCTG
>RQOI01000106.1 GCA_003854995.1 Candidatus Zhuqueibacterota bacterium | reverse complement strand
GATGAGCCGGTGCATCTCCCGGCCGAGCAGCGCGGGCGATTGGCCATAATCCGCCTGCGCCAGATGCCCCAGCAGGAGGCGCATCGACTCTTGCTGCTGTTCTTGCGGGATGGCGTGCTTTTTCAGCAGCCGCAGAAAGCTGTTCAGGATGCACGGGATGCAGTCGAGAGAGATATTCACTTGCCAGAGTGCAATTTATGAAAAGCATCCTGCGCACATGCGATCAACGGGTATGTCGTCGGCGCCGCGGTCAACAGGGGATGCGTTCCATACTGAATGGTCGCGATATCCGTCATCGTCAACTGACTCTGAATGGCCAGGCCGATCGTATTGATCAGCTCGCCCGCGGAATCGCCGCCGCACACTTGTGCGCCCATCAAAATGCCGGAATACCTGGAAAAGATCATCTTCACATAAAGCGCATGCTTTCCCGGTATTGTTCCCGGATGGCGATCAATGCCTTTGGAAACGCCGGTCACCACCTCATATCCTTCAACAATGGAATTGGCCTCTGTGTGGCCGGCCGTCGCCAACACCAGATCGCCAACCTTGGTTGAATAAATGCCGATGGTGCCCTTGTTCATTTCAATCATTTTGATGTGATACAAATTGGCGCCCGCGGAACGCGCCTCGGCTGTGGCGGTTGAGGCGAGCATGATGTTGATGTGCTTGCGACAAAAGAAGCATCGTTTTTCGGCACAATCCCCGACAGCAAAGACATCCGTGTCGCTTGTGCGCATGAATTCATCGACTTTGATGCCGCCGAGAGGAGATACGTCAAGCCCCATCTCTTCGGCCAGCACGGTATTGGGTTTGGAGCCGATGGAGAGGATGACGGCGTCAGCATCTATTTTCGTGCCATCATCCAAGATGACGGCCCTCACAGCGCCATCACCCTCATAACCAACGACTTGACGCTGGGTGAAAATATTGACGTTTTCCTGCCGGAGAAAATCTTCCGCTTTGATCGCAAACTCTTCATCGAAAGACTGTTCCATCAGATGATTTGCCATTTCAACAATACTGACTGTTTTTTCGGGCAGGTGCTTGATCTCATCGGCGATTTCAACACCGATAAAACCGCCGCCGATGATCACGACATTTTTCGCCGCATGGATCTTTTCCCGCATCTGGCGAATGTATTCAAGATCTTTCTTGACGACAAATATTCCCGACATACCCGGCGCCTTGAGCGCAGCGGGAGCTGTGGCGATGCTTCCGGTTGCCAGGACCACTTTATCATAGACGATCTCTTCGCCATCTTCTAATAAAGCCCTCTTGTTCGAGCGGTCGATTTTGCTTACAGTGCCGATCACAAGACTGACATGATTCGCTTCAAGCGGCGCATCTCCCATGATGTTTTCTTCAACGGATTGAAGACGGTTAAAAACGTACGGGATACCGCAGGGGACAACCGCCTTGGGCTCCTGTCGCACGAGGGTAAAATTTTTGTCAGGATACATCGCTCGCCCGATAACCGCTGTGATGACGCCGCCGGGGCCGCCGCCAATAATTAAGACATCAGTTTTCATTCATCACCGTATTTTGTTATTTGTCCATATTTTCGTCAATTTCTTTCATTCGTTTTTCAATGGCGTCCAGGCTGCTCTTCAACGCGTCCGCCTGATCCTTTAAAGCGGCCAGCTCATCTTCCCGAGTCGGCGCCGCAGCTCCCGGCCATGGAGCGCCCCAACCGGCGCGCTGCCAGCCGAACAGTCCGGTGGCATAATAGTTATGCCGGAAGCCAAAGCCGCCTCTGCGCCAACCGCGGCCGCGGCCAAAGCCCAAACCAAAGCCGGGAGAAGCAAAACCCGGCGCTCCATAACCAGCGCAGAATCCTGCACCGCGTCCTGTCATCGGACCCTGTCCGAGCGGGCCCGTTCGATCTCCGTAAGGCATTATAACCTCCTTGTAGAAATGGTTGTTTCTGTTCCTGCGGCCGGCGACAACCGGCCGACGATTCCTTGCACACGCTAAAACTTATATCGACACCTGGTCTTTAGCATAGGCATCCAGCACTTCCTGCACCGTGCCGCTATAGCCGATGACGACCTTGATATTCGCGGCTGCGAGCGCCTGTTCCGCGTTCAGGCCGACATGACCGGTGATCAGAACCTCGACGCTGTATTTCGTCAACTCGCGCGCCGCCGCCGGCCCGGCGCCGCCGGCAAAGGCTGCGGCGGGATTGGCAAAGGCGTTGATCTTTTTGGTCTCCGTATCAAAAATGACAAAATAGGCGCAGCGTCCGAATCGCGAATCCATTTGCGCGGTCAGCGCGCCACCTGTTGCAGTGACGGCAATTTTCATCTTTTCCTCATTCTTTATTCCATGCTGAATTGTCAGTTACGTTTCCATGACTAAATATAAAGTGTCTCGTCACCACTGTCGGCCTCGTCTTCCTCCGCCACGTCCCATACCACCACCTGGACCTCGTCCCATGGCGCCTCCGAGGCCACGCCGCATACCGCGACCACGACCAAAGCCTAATCCAAAGCCGGGAGTGGCATATCCCGGCACCGCATAGCCGGCACAGTAGCCTGCACCGCGTCCTGTCATCGGACCCCCGCCCAGCGGGCCCGTTCGATCTCCGTAAGGCATGATAAACCTCCTTGTATAAATATGTTTAATTTTTCAACGGCTATCAACAATCGGCCGTTGACTGCTATCATACGACAAAGGAATGTATGCAGCTGGCTTTGACAGCCTGAAGCATTGCTCCCGAGTTCATGACAAAATATGAAGAATATCATCACCATCGTCGGCCTCGTCCTCCTCCTCCACGCCCTCTGCCACGTCCCATACCACGTCCCATGCCTCGTCCCATACCGCCTCCCCTACTCATGCCGACGCCAAAATCCTGCGGCACTCGCGGCCGATCTTGAGAGGTGAATCCGTCGGGAGAATAGCCGGCGGTAGGCTGCTCCTTGTCCATAGACATAGCGCTAAAATTGCAGACATTTATGCAGACGCCGCAGAGGCGACACGCGTTATGGTCAATAACGGCTTTGCCATTTTTTATGCTCAGTGCACCGAACGGGCAGGCGTCAACGCATGCGCCGCAGCCGGTGCATAAATCTGTACGAATGTGCAGCATGATTTTTCCTCATAGTTTTTTAGGCTCAAACCAGGCCTGAAAAATTCACCCATGTTTCTTTATATCT
>RQOI01000649.1 GCA_003854995.1 Candidatus Zhuqueibacterota bacterium | reverse complement strand
CTGATGGTGGCGCCGGTCTTTCCGCCGCACGCCATCAACGAGGTCTATCACAGCCCGAACAGCTTGCCCTTCCGTCAGGACACGGTCTATCATCAGGTTTATCTTCCCTATGGCCATTATGATGCGGTGGCGCTGTGGTGGTACAGCACCGAGACCGAGAGCAATCTCGCCGATGTGCTGGCCATTCCGATTGACTATACGAGCGGTCTGCGCCCTCTCGGTTTTGATATCACGCCGGAAGAGCCGGTCAAAAATATCGAGCTCATCGCCAACTGGAGCAAGGTGGAGCGCGATGCCTCCATTGAAGGGACCATCACTTTTGATGGACCGTTCCCCGAAGACACCCAAATCGTGGCCGTCGCCGCGTTCAAGTCAGAGCCGTTGGAGCCGATCGATTATTTGCTGCAGCTCAAATCGATCGATTTCAGCATTGACATGAATGAAAATCCCTACAAGTATAAACTGCCGGTGCGCAGCGGCAGTGTGAACTATATCGGCGTCTATTGGCTGGCGGAGCGGGCCGGCATCGGCGATTTCAAGCCCGTGGCCGAGTACAAAAATCCGCAAAACCCAGATAGCCCCGGCAGGCTGAGCTTGAAACCCGGAGATGTGGTGACGGGCATCGATATTCACGTCGAGTGGGCAAACCTGCGTCGCCCATGACCTTCATACGATAGAGGATATGCGAATGAAATATACGAGCCCGCTGATCATCGTCCTGGGGATTCTCGCGATCTCCGGCTCTGTGACAGCTGCAACGGTTGGCACAATATCGGGTCGGGTCGTCGATAACCAATCCGGCGCGCCGCTTCCCGGCGCCAATATCGTCGTCGAGGGCAGTCTCTACGGCGCCAGCGCCGACGCCGATGGCTATTACCTCATTGAAAAACTGCCGCCCGGCAACTATTCCTTGCGCGCCTCCATGATGGGATATAAAAATCAGCAGCTGTCCGATATTCGTGTCCAGGTGAATCGTGACGTCAAAGCCAATTTTCAGCTGCAGGAGACCTTCATTGAGCTCGATCCGGTCGTCGTGATCGCCGGCAAGACCGAGCAGCGTCTGGATGAGGCCAATGTCTCGATCTCCGTCGTCACCGCCAGAGAGATCGAACGCCGCAACGCCGTCGACATCAAAGAGGCGCT
>RQOI01000648.1 GCA_003854995.1 Candidatus Zhuqueibacterota bacterium | reverse complement strand
TCGACCGAGCCGAGGGTCAGGAACAGATTCGACTTGTAAATCGTATTGTTCACCATGTGAAACAGGCCGCCGGCAAAGGCGAGCGGATTCCCGCTGCCGATGCCCAAAATCATATAGCCAACCTGACTGACAGCGTGATAGCCCAGCAGGCGCCGACCGTTGTGCTGATTCATCGCCATCATCACCGCAGTGATGATGGTGATCGCTCCGAGACTCATCAGAATCATATTGATGATAAAATCAACCTCAAACAACCTGGCCATCATTCGCGCCAGGAGATAGATGCCGAGAAGCTTGTCGAGGGACGCAGGCAGAAGAGCAGCGCTTTCGACCTGGGCATCGCGGCTGAAATCCGGCAGCCAGGTGTGCAATGGGAATCCGCCGGCCTTGGCAAAGGCGGCGCACAGCAGAAGAAAAAACGCCAACCAGGACAAACCATCGCTGACCGGAATCTTCATGGCACTGAGTGACCATGTTGATGGCGTCTTCAACGTCCACATGATGGCGAGCCCCATGACGAGGAGCGCATCGGTCGCTCCCATGATCAAAATCGTCTTTGTCGCTGTTGCCGACGACTCTTTGGTTTGGCCCAGCAGCGCGAACAAAAAGAGCGACATGCCGGAGAGACCCCAAAACAAGACAAAACTGATGGCGTGATCGCTGAGAATGACGCCATTACAGGCAGCAACAGTCAACGGAAACAGGACAAAGAACAATTTTTGCGCAGCACTTTGCACGCCTTTGAGCGAATAGATTAAAACGATTAAGGCTGAAAGCTGAATGAAAGCGAGGGTGAAGAGCGACATCTGATCGACGGCAAAAATTATTTCGCCAAACAGGGCAAATGTCCCGAATTCGCCCGACAATTGAGCACTTTTGGAGATGAAAAAAACATCAACCATCGAGTAGAGAAGAAATGCGGCAGAAATCAAGTTCGATATCTTGCGCAAGATGATCGGCAAAAAAAGGTTGACCAGGGCAACCACAGCAGGGACGACGACAAATAATACGATGAATGGACTAGTCATGGATTTCACTCCTGATGCGTTGCGTCTTTTCGCGTGACAAGTTCAACAGATCAATCTTGTATGGATCGCGATTTACATCGACGATGTGCAACGATCGCTCCGTGCAGCAGTAGCAGGGATCGACCGCGGCCAGCGTGATGAGCGCGTCGGCCAACGGGATGCCCTTGCATGATGCCACGTAGGTGGGAATGTTGTTATAGCTGGGCGCGCGCACCTTGTGCCGTATCGGTCGATTGGTGCCGTCGGTTTTGATGAAATGAAACACCTCGCCGCGCGGCGCTTCATAGCGGCCAATCCCTTCGCCGGCGGAGATATTCTTGACAT
>RQOI01000647.1 GCA_003854995.1 Candidatus Zhuqueibacterota bacterium | reverse complement strand
TATTTGTAATCATGTCAGAGACCTCATGATAGTTTAAATTTCATTCCCGTCGTCACTAGAACAGAAATCCCATGCCCAGCTTTATTTCCCGCGGCGTCGAATACATGTAGGGATTTTGCACCGAGTCATAAATATCATTATAATTGCTGCGGAATGTTTCGATATTGATCGGATAGATGATCGCTGTATAGGCGCGGCCCGTCGTCGAGTTCACCGACAATTCGTTTTTCCGATCGAGCAGATTGTAGATGGAGAGGAAAAGTCTGAGTTTGCTGGCGCCGCGCAATTCTATGTCATAGTTTGCCCGCAGATCGAGGGTGAAATTGCTGGGTCGTTTGGAATTGTTCGGATAGAGCGTCTGCTTGGCCAACGGGCTCACCGTCACGGGGGTGAAGGTGTAGGGTCGCCCGGAATTATAATAACCGGTCAGGGTGACGCCATAGTTGGCCTTTGTATAGCCGATGCTGGCATTCACGGTATGTCGCTGATCCCAGTTCAATGGCACGAGATAGGGCACCGGATCGAGGCTCTGGCCGGCGCGCGAGTAGGTGGAGGTGGGATTATCCGCGTTGCCGCGCGTGTACTGCAGCGTATAATTCAGGATGAAGGCGAGCGGGCCGGTGATATAGTCGAATTTCAGCTCAAATCCTTTGGCGTTGCCATAGTCCTTGTTGCTGTAAAAACCATATTTGATCTGGTTGTAAGTGGTAAAGACGACGGCGCTCAGCAGGTCATAGATGTCCTTGTAATAGACGGACAGCTCCAATCCCATGCCGGGCAGCAATTCCTGCCACACGCCCATCTCGTACTGCACTGTTTTTTCCGCAGCGATTTCGGGATTGCCATGAATGGTGCCATAGTTGTCCGGCGGCACCAGGAACCGATAGTTCGAATAGAGGGCATAGAGTGGCGGCATCTGGAAAAAGTGGCCATAACTAAAGTGCAAGACCGCCGCTTTGCCCAGCGTATAGGAGAGTCCAAATCGCGGTGAGAGTTGCACCTGCGCCTCTGCGGTCGGGTAGCTGGACATTCGATCTTTGCTCAGAATCGGATTACCTTGCTCATCGGTCAAGATCTGGCCGAATTCATCCTTTTCATAGAACATGAGCTGATTGGCCGGATTTCGCCGATCCGACGGATAGGTCGTATTGGGGTTGAAATAGTCGTAGCGCAATCCCAGATTGATGACCATGGCGTCGAATTCCATTTTATCCTGCAGATAGCCGGAAAACTCGTACGGCTCTTTGGTATATCTATCCATCGCAATCGCCGAATCGGGCAATGTCTCAGCCTGATAAGGATAAAAGACAATCTTTTGGCTCTCAGGATCAAATTGATAAGAATGAGCCAGCGGCGTGCCGCGCAATTTATTTTGCACATAGGTCGGTTCGTTGTTCAAGGTATGATGCGTATAGAGTAGACCCGTCTTCAGGCTGTGTCTTTGATTGACCTGCCAGGTGAGATCATACTTTGCATTGATGTCCTGCAATGTTCGACGCTCATGGCCATAATCCTGGCCGCCGGAGGTGAATCCGCCGGCGCCGGTCGCGTAACCCCGATGCACGTAGCGCGGATCGAGCGGATCTTCATAGAGATAGTATTGATACTCATTATCCATAAAAGACAGTTTGAAATCATGAAAAGCCCGCTCCGAAATGAGGTGGTTCAGTTGAAAGGCATAGAGCATTGTCTCATCATAATTGTTGGCCCGGCCGTCCGGCTTGTATTTATAACCATGGCCGATCGATGGGCGGATGTCTGAATTCCAGGTGTTCATCAGTGACATTTTGAGATCTTGCGTCAATTTAAAGCTCAATTTGCCCATGAAAGAATAGGTTCTGTTGGTGTTGATGGGGACATAGTCGCCGTCGCCCGTTGCCTCGGAATAGTAACGAACGCCCTTTATATAGGCATCCCATGGCGTCTCTTCTTCAAAGGTCGCGGGCGAGGTGAAATCGGTGTAATCGTCGACATTGAAGCGTCGGATGCCGTTGATGTGGCCGAGGTTTTCCTGATAGCGGTAGTTGGCAAAAAAAGTGATATGATTCTTCCAGATCGGTCCTTCCAGCTGCACCTTATAGTCCTGATTGCGATTGATCTGGCTGTTTTTCAGCCCGATGAAGAC
>RQOI01000646.1 GCA_003854995.1 Candidatus Zhuqueibacterota bacterium | reverse complement strand
TGCATGTCGCGTAAAGAGCCGCTGGGATAATAGTCTGTTTTGGCAACGTCTTCTCCAAGCCGCCAGTCTTCGCGATCCACCATGACGCCAAAGACATCGGCCAGAGATTCATTCAGCGCGCCGGATTGAAATTTGTACTCCAATCCTACGGTGTGTTGAATCACACCGTGCGCCATCTCGTGGGCGGCGACATCCAATCCCCCTGCCAGGGGTTTGTAGGCCAGGTCACCATCGCCATAGAGCATCAAGGCGCCGTTCCAGTAGGCATTATCCATGGATTTCCCGTTGTCGGTCACGTGAATCAATGAAATGACGGTGCTGCCGTTGTCGTCGATGGCTCTGCGACCGTGGGTATTGTAGAAATAGTCGAACACAACTCCCATATTGCAGTGCGAGGAAACAGCGGCGGGATCTGTCCAGGTGTTTTCAGCGGAAATGACATGATAGAGCGAGACATCTTGATCCAGATCATGGTTTTGGGCATCAAGGGTCAAGAGCGCGCCTCGCGGATCGTTCAGAACATCCGGCTGATTCTCCTGCCAGATGGGACGAGAGGCGTCGATCAGATAGTACATGACGCCAAGCCAGTACGAATTCACCGTTTGCTCCACGCCGTTCAAATCTGTGGCGATCGCTGTTGCGGCTATTCCATCCGAGTTCGTCGCGTTGTATTTTTCCAGGATAGCGCCGTTTTGGGCATCCACGAAATAGTACCAGTGATCCCGCAGGTTCGGCCGTACGCGTACATGCCAGACCAGACAGGATCGCTGGCTTTTGTCTTCAATCCAGACATATTTTTGCGCCTGAGGTTCGTGATAGTCGCAGATCGACTTTCCCCAGCTCGGCAGCTCTTCGATTCTTGTCGTCTTTTCCAGATCCGCGCTCGCGATCTGAATCGCGGTAGATGAAGAAATACCCGGCTTGTTGACCAGCGCAGTGGGTGTGGGCGAGTAGCGAGCATTGAGCGCATACACCTGATGATATTCGTCGAGATGCACGACGATATCGTGCCCCCAGACTGGAATGCCCTGGTAATACTGGTTGAACGCAACGTGCGTTTTCCCCAAGGCATCGACCTTTTCCAGCGTCGGCACCAGTTCTTCTGCAGGATTGTCGAGTCGGAAGAGCTGGTTGTTCTCCTGCAAAAACTTTGTCGCCGCATCTTTGGCTGGGAGATGGACGGCCTGTTTCTGCAAGCCGCCTTTTCCTCCTTCAACGCGGATGAAAACAGGCGTGTTGTTATTTTCATGCCAGCGCACGTCAAAAGGATAAAGAGTCGGATGGCGATCGACCGAATCTGAGAATTGCAGCCGCTGGTTCGCGATCGTCAGACCCGTCTGCTTGTGCTCATAGCGCGACTGATAGTCGGCCAACCTCGGCCGCAAGCGTTCGCTGATCCGCTGCAGCTCTAACGATGAAACGGCGGATTGCTGATGGACGCCCTCTGCCCGGCCGGCAGATTTTCGCAGCATCCCGAACGTAACGTCCGCCTGGGTTACGATCAGCAACGCGATGAAAAGCGGGAATCGTACGCTATTTTTCAAATTCATGCTCCACATGGCACTCCTCCTCGAAAACGATCTATTGTCACTT
>RQOI01000645.1 GCA_003854995.1 Candidatus Zhuqueibacterota bacterium | reverse complement strand
CGGCACATGCGGACAATTACCATATCCGGCGGCAGAGTCGATAATATTGGCTATGCTGCCGATGGACGCGCGGTGGTGCTCGGCCCGATATTCAAGGGCGATCTGCCCATCCTCGAAGCGCAGATCATTCAGGCGAGCCTGGACCGCGTGACAATAAGATATGTGCTGATGAACGGCCACAAGAGTGCTGACCTGCACCACATTCTCCGGCAGCGCATTCAGGAGCGGATGGGAGAGGTCCATGTTTTCTTTGAATCGGTGCCGCTCATCCCGCGCGGGCCAAATGGCAAGTTTCCGCTCGTCATCACGCATGTGCCGACTGAAAGACTGTTGGCGAAGGATGCACTGTATGAACATGCGAAATAAAGAGGTCGACAGCCCCTCAACTGATCATCCCAGGATCACGATCATCATACCGACGAGAAACGAAGCGGACTCTATTGAACGATGCCTGCGGTCTGTCCTCAGCATGGTCTCGATTGCTGACGGCGTCGAAATCTTCATCATTGACGGGATGTCTACGGATGGCACAAAAGAGATGATCAGTCGTTGGGCTGTCGCCCATTCGATCATAAAAGTGTATGAGAATCAGGCGCAAATTGTGCCCGCCGCTCTCAATCTGGGCATTCAAAAGGCGCGTGGCGACTGGATCGTTCGGCTCGATGCCCATTGCGAATACGATTCGAATTACCTGGTCAACTGCCTGCGCGCGGCGCAGCAGTCGGGAGCGGATAATGTCGGCGGTTACATCGAGTCATCCGCTTCATCCGCTGTATTTCAACAGAAAATAATCCGGGGAATAACGACACATCGCTTCGGCGTCGGCGCTTCCCCATTCCGCCTCGGCGGTGCAGCTGGTTGGGTGGATACGGTTCCTTTTGGCTGCTATAGACGCGCTGTCTTTGTACAGATCGGCCTTTATGACGAACGGCTGCAGAGAAATCAGGACTATGAATTCAATCAACGCCTCATCAAGGCCGGCGGAAAGATCTGGTTTGATCCGTCGATCCGGGCAAAGTACTTCAATCAGAAGAAAATCAAGGGATTGCTCAGGCAGGCCTTCACGACAGGTCAGTGGAATGTCTGGACATGGCGCATCGCGCCGCACGCCTTTGCGCGGCGGCATCTCATACCCGCTCTGTTCGTTGTCGCCTGCATAGCTTGTGCGCTGTCGATGATTGTATCCAGATCGATCGCTCTTTTTGCGCTCTCGGCACTGCTCAGCGCCTATTTCAGCGGCGCGTGCATCGCCGCCATCCAGCAGAGCGTGTGGCTGCGAGACGCCGGGCTTCTCTGTCTGCCGCTCCTTTTTTTCATCTATCACGTCGCCTATGGCTTGGGCGAAGTTGCCGGAGCGTTGGCTCTGCTCTTTGGCAGCGCTCCGGTGTGCGATCACAAGAGACCAGACGTCAGCCGGGAGACGGAACAACCCGAGATATCGCTCGTGCCTTGACGCCAGCGGCATCGAGGCAGGACAGAGTATGCAAAAGAGCGCCAGGTACAATCGATCCGTTTTGCAATTTCGAAATTTGCTTACGAAAATCGGTGCTTCATCGCTGGTCGTGCAAAAGCCGATGAACTTTCGCCAGGGGTGAATCAGATCGTAGCACAATCAGTTATCACCAGGATCGCGTCAATTCTTCAATAATGGTATGATAGTTGCCCAAAAATGTACTGGATGAGGGTTCAGTGCAGTGTCATTATTTAGGGCAGCAACATGAAAAAATTTACCATTTCTACTGTGCGCATTCTTTTTCTTTCTTCGCTATTACTGTCGTCTGCGATAAGCCGGGCGGCGACCTATTACGTGAGTCCTGCGGGTTCAGACGGCAATCCCGGGACGTTCAGCAAGCCGCTGTTGACGCTGCAAAAAGCGGCGGATCGGGCAATGGCTGGCGATTCTGTCCTGGTGATGAAGGGCACCTACGCCGGTTTCATGATCAAAGATAAAAGCGGCAGGGCGGATGGATGGATCGTCTTCAAACCGTATGGTGATCAGGACGTGACAATCGATATATATAAAAATCCTTCTTCACTGTGGCAGGGGGTGCACATCGATGGTTCGAGCTATATCGAAGTGAACGGTTTCAAAATAACGGACAGCAATCCGCTTTACGATAGCGACGATCCGGATGATTTTCGGACGGGTTTGAGTCATGGGGCTGTCAAAATAAGCATGTATGGCGCTACGCCGCCATCCTACATTAGAATCATCAACAACGAAATGTTCCGAATAGGCGGCGGTGGAATACTTTCTGATTATGAGTCGCATCATTGTGAGTTCATCAACAATAGCCTGCACACCATCGGGCTGGCGAAACGGGGCGCCGGCATCTATGCGGGCGGCGACGATCACCTGATAAAAGGGAACGTGATCCGTGACGCTTATGGCTACGGGATCACGGTCTATTCCGAGGGAGGGCCCAAGCCTGAGCGAAATATCGTTGAGGACAATATCTGCTACAGCAATGGCTCGCTGGATTACGGCGTCGGTGATCCTGTTTATAATTGGGGACGCACGGGCGACGGCATCCAAATCAGTGGCGGCGGCCGAGATCATATCGTGCGCAACAATATCGTCTACGACAATATGAATTGGGGTATTCGCGTCTCCGGCAGAAATTGTCTCATCGTCAATAACACGAGCTACCATAACGGTTATCAGGGACTCTATCTCTACGATGACAACAACAGCACGGCGCGCAACAATATCAGCTTGGAGAATAAGGGCCAGGATGGCTATCCGGGCCAAATGTATATCGGCGCCGGCAATACGAGTGATCACAACTCCTGGGATCTCGCCATCTCCGATGCTCGATTCGTCGATGCCTCTCGCGCCGATTTTCGATTGCAGCAAGACTCTCCGGCCATTGACAGCGGCAGCGGTGACAGGGCGCCCGCCTGGGATATCGAGGGGAACGTGCGACCGGCCGGCGCGGCGTGGGATCTGGGCGCTCATGAATTTGCCGGCGAATCGTCAGTTGCAGAGATCGTTGATATCAGGTTGAAAAATATTGATCAAACCGATCACCTTACAGCTGCGATTCCCGGGGTGTGGTACGATCTGGAGCTCTCTTTTTCGGGCTGGGATGATATCTCATATGCGAACGTTTGGGTGAATCACAGCACGAACAGCGAGGGGACGGTGGCGAATCGTGGCGGACGATTTTTCGCGGCCAGCAATTATGTGATGAGCTATTCCATCAGCACGGACGCGATCTGGGCCTGCGAGACCGAGGGATCGAGCCAGGGCGTCAATGTCACCGGCACGCTGGGTCTCTACATCGATGACGATGCCGGCGAATACAGACAGAACAGCGCTGAGCAGTGCGCGTGCGCGCGATTCAGATGGCTGGACGGTGCGCGGTCCGGCGTCTGGTCTTTCAACGCCTATATCGTCAAAAAGAACGGCCAGAACACAACATTGTTCTCAAAGGAAATAGAATTGCAAAGCGCGCTCGCTGACGACACCCCGCCGAGCAAGCCGCAAAATGTGAATGTCATGTTCATCAAGCCATGATACCGGAAAGAACAATCCGAATCACCTATTATAATATCAATAATCCCTTCTATTCCTCGTTTTATCTTGCCGGCTTTGCGGACTGGGCGAAAAAGCATGCCTGCGACTTTGTTATAGCAAAGCAACTGCCGGCAGAATTGCGGCGTTCACTGTCGTCTGCCAACAGCGTAAATCTTTTGTTCGCTATTTGTCCCTTCAAAATGGAATGTGCCGACAAGGCCTTTTATTTTTGTATCGATGCGCTGGACCGTTCTCAGATGAACGGCGGTTTTCATCTGCCGCTGCTCGAAATGGTTCGCTACTATTTCAAGGTGAATTACAATTTTGGTGATATAACAGCCGATGAGCGGCTGCGCCGGCATGCGCAGGTCATTCGCCCCGTGCTGCCCTGTTGTCCCATAAGAGGATCCGATAGTGCTCGAATTGTGCGCGTTTTGTCACTTCCGGGCGCGGCCCCTTTGCAGAATCTGGGCGAATCCCTCAAGAGGGCCAAATATTTGTCCAGCATGCTGACCTTGGCGCAGTTGCGCCGGACGCGAGGGCTGCAAAAATGTCATGACATCTTTTTTGTTTCGAGCTTTTATCAGGGTGAACAGCACGCCGCTGTGAACGAGTTCCGCTATCGGATCATGAAAGAGATTAAAAGGCATCGCGATGTTAAAGCCGTCATCGGATTTTCAAGTCAAAAGAGACTGGAGGGCAAGTTTGCACCTCTGCAGGTGAAATGGATGCCGCTGCGACACTACCTGACGACGCTCGCCCGGTCGCGCGTTGGAATTTATGTAAGAGGATTACACAACTGTATTTCATTCAAGTTCGGCCAGCTGTTCTCTCTTGGCTTGCCGATCGTCGGGCAATCGATCTGCAATAATCGCGACCAGATCATGAACCACCCATTCTTTGACGAGCAGTTCGCGCTCGACGAGGCAGAGGACATTGCCGATCGGGCCGTTGAGCTGCTGCACCAGCCGGACAAACGGCACACCCTGGGACTGTCCAATGCGCACCTATTCGATTCATCCTTTGCGCCGGCCGTGGTCGTCGGGGATCTCATCAAGTTGCTGATGATGGAGTGAAGAGTCGGCCGCTTATGAACCGCGGTCTCCGCATCACAGTGGCAAGTGTAGCCAGGCGGTCCGCCTATTTGACCGGTTATTTTTCCAGCACCAGCCTGCGCGTCTCCGCATAGCTGCCGGCGACAAACCGGGCAAAGTAGAGGCCGGTCGTCACCGCGTTTCCCAGCTCGTCCCGCGCATCCCAGATCTTTGTATGGATGCCTGGAGCTTTGTGTTCCTCCACCAGCGATCTGATCTTACGGCCCAGCACATCATAGATCACCAGGGAGACGTGCGCCGGTTCGGCGACAGAATAGGTCAATGTCGTCGTCGGATTGAAGGGATTCGGATGGTTTTGCTCAAGCTTGAATTCTGCGGGAAAGGCCGCAGTCGCACTCGATGATTGGATGTCGACCAGTATGCGGACCGGATCGGAGAATTCGCTGACATTGTTCGCCGAGTCCACGGCGATGACGCGATAATAATAGACATTGCCATACGCGATAGTGCGGTCCATGTACTCCTGCTCTGCAGCGGCAACCTGGGCGATCTCTGTTTCCGAATCAGAGGAAGAGGCTCTGAAAATGCCGTAATATTTGACGTCGGGTTCCGGATTGGCGCTCCAGGAGACGTGCACCGCCTGCGCCGAGAGCAGCGAGCAGCTGAATACCACGAGAATGGATAATTTGACGCTGTTGCGATAAAACGAACGTGCCATGCTCCCACCTTCCATGCTGTTACGAATGCATCTGGATCAGTATGTGTCTTCTGAAAAACATCTAGTGGGCAATGATGGCATCAATTTGTGTGCCATAAACAGAATTGAGGAATAAAAGTGGCTTGTCCTCCAAATCTTATTTGATGAACGTCATCCTTTTCATTTCCTGGAATGCGCCGGCCTGGAGAATATAGAAATACGGACCCGCGGTGAGATCGGTGGCATCAAATGACACTTTGTGGGTGCCGGCTAGCAATGGCTGATCGACGACCTTTGTGGCCTGGCGACCGAGCATGTCGTACACGTACAATTTCGCCTGACAATCTTCTTTCAACTGAAAGACAATTTGTGTCGACGGATTGAACGGATTTGGAAAATTCTGCGCCAGGGCACACTCTTTCGGGGCAGAGACATCAAACCGCACCGTAGCCGAGTAATCGAATGCGCCTTTTGCATCGTTCTGTTTCAAGCGATAAAAGTAAGTGCCTTCTGTTGTCGCTTCTTCATCGATAAATTCGTAGTGCTGTGCTTCGGTCGTCGTGCCATAGCCTCTGAGAAAGCCGATCTTTTTCCAGTTCAACTCAACGCCGATAGCGCGTTCGACATCAAAGCCAAGATTGTTGGTCTCGCTTGCAGTTTGCCAGTGCAGGAGCAGAGCGTTGCACACGCTATTGGGCGCATATTGAACGGTGAACGAGGCCAGCTCGACCGGCGTGGTATCATCAAAAGACGAACGGCTGTCGGCCAGGATCTGGGCCGTGTCGGAGAACTCGCTGACGTTTTCCGCCGAGTCCACGGCGACGATGCGATAATAGTACATGGTGTTGAGGATAATGTTGTGATCGATATATGCTGACTCTGAGGCCGGCACCTGCGCAATTTCGGTCTCCGAATTCACCGATGATGCTCGATAAATAGTATAATGTTTTATATCGGATTCGGGATTCAGTTCCCAAGTGACCTGTATGGCATAGGCGGATAAACGAGTCCAACTGCAGCATATAAAAGTGATGACAATGGAACTCTTGACAATGAACAACCGTGCTTTCATGCAATTTCCCCGAGCGTTTCTATGACTTTTCGAACGTTTCTTCAAGACGACCGCTTTGTGGGACAGGACGGCAACAATTTATATGCCATCTAGCCTGGATCATTCAGAAAGACATCACACAAAGACACTAAGACACAAAGAAACAAAGACTTAAATTAATCAGTATAGTGAAAGTTTTTGCAGCTAACGTTTATACGCTAGCTAATCATAATAAAATCACTGTTGGTGTCTCGTGTCCTGAAGGCTAAGGCACTTGTTTTTTAATACATTTGTACGATACTGAAACACAAATATGCAGGAGAAACGGGGAATGCTCGCCTTGAAGCGGAGAGTGAAAGTGACATGTTCGCTCGCATCACCTAAATCTGAGATCGTCAATCGCTAATCTTCAATCTGGAATCAATTGATTTCAGATTGAAGATCGGCGATGTCAGATCTCAGATCTTTATGGGAGCTCCCCTTTGTTTACTTGAGCTCCTGTTCGTCCAGGGATTCAATCCCTGGACGCCGAGTCAACGAGGGCTTGCAGCCCTCCGCACACCGAGCGCGATAAACGCGAAAATACTGCACTGTAACCCTTGCTGAGACCAGGAATCAAGCCATGTGCGCTTTTTTATAGCCGTGGTGTTCTAAAACATCACCCTTGCTAATTTTCCCCTGTCGGGTGTCTCCAATAATCTGCGAACGTGATGGTGCCGCGGAAACTCTTTTTGATGAATAGAAAACCGCCGACGCCCGCAAAGGACGCCTGCGTGGTGTAAAAATCGCCGTCCGCTGTGTAGTGAAAGCGCACGCTATTTGTCATCTCTTTGACTCGTGGCGGCAGCGGCTCGGTGGTGAACTCGTGTAGAACTGGAGCGCCGGTCTCGGCGTCCAGCCAGACAGTGCCGATGCGGCTATTCTCGGCCAGCGGCAGTCGATAGTCGAAGCGCTGACAGATGATGCCATCGATTGTCTTTTTCTCATCCAGCGGCGTGAGCTGAATTTTACCCTGGTTATCTGGATGAAAGGGCGAATCGGTCAGCGAAAACGCCATGTGTTGATCTTCTGAGCTATCCGCATTCTCACCGACTTGAACCTTGGCATCTGCCTTTCTCTCCTTCTGCTGCTTCTGCACCTCTTTCTCCGTCACATCCTCGCCGTCCCGCACCATTTTCACCAGTTCGCTCTGCACCTCGCCGTCGTCGTCCAGAGAGACCTTGAAAGTTGACACCGTGGTCATATCCGCCTGGCCGTCTTTGTCGACCATTTCGAACTGCATGGTCACGGTCGCGGGCAGCCAATCCAGGTTGGCGGCAAGGATATCGACCGCTTTGCTCCAGAGCGCGGATTGGGCGAAAAGGGAGGGTGAGATGAGAACAAACAGCATGAAAACCGTGTGGGATCGCATTGGAACTCCTGTTCGAATTTTTGAATGCAAGTGGTACTGTTTTCATGGTGGAATTGTTCCCGGGGGGGAGAAAAAAGAGGGTGAGAGAGGGAGAGCATCTTTCTGATTGTGCTCTATCCGCCAGTGAAACCAAATCTGAGATCGTCAATACCCTCGCTCCCAGGCTCGGCCTGGGAGCGAACATCAATGCGCCATTAATGCGAATTTGCCTGACAAGGCTCTGCCTTGTTTTCAT
>RQOI01000644.1 GCA_003854995.1 Candidatus Zhuqueibacterota bacterium | reverse complement strand
TTGCGATAGAGCTCACAAGTGAATTTGGTGCTTTCGGTCAACAGATGGCTCACGCCAAGGATAAAGTGCGCGGCGCGCGTGCTTTTCAGCTGCGCCAGATCTTTATTTTTGGATAACAATTCGATCGGCAGCTGCTGGTAATAGAGCCCGGCCGAAGCCTGCAACATCGTGAGCGGCGACAGTCGAAACAAAAACTCGGACCGCGGCGCCAACTGGACATTGCCGTTCATCGAGGAATGGTCAACTCGACAGCCCAACCGGATGGTCATTTTCTCAACCGGCGACAGCGAATAATCGAAAAATCCGCCCATCAGGGTGGCCCGACTTTTATTCTCCACGCGCAGCGGCGGCAGTGGTTGGCCTGCCGGATCGATCTGCTCCCCGTAAAAATTATGAAATTGCGCGATGGCCAGCTTGCCATCGAAGCCAAAATCGATAAAACCGGACGGACCCAAGCGAAAATGATTGCTGTTGCGCAGGGCAAAGAGGTGATGCCGTGAGTCGTTGTCCATGAGCAAATCTTCCGTGCCGGTGTCGAATGCCTCTTCGTCAAATCTCTCCATCGTATGAGCGAACGAGGTGTTCGAATAGCCGTTTACACTCCACAACGCCCGCCAATTGACGCCCGTCGTGTTTTGTCGGATATCCTGGTTCATAAACACGACCATGTCGTTTTCAATCGCTGTCTGTTTGTCGGCGCGATTGGCATCCTCACTCCACACGGCCAGGAGAGAGAGCTTGTGGTTTTGATTGATATCGTACACAATCTTGCCCTGGTAATCGCCGTAACGCGGGGCAATGGAATTGCCGACATCGATGGCGCGCACCACCATGTCGAGGTAGCTCTTGCGGGCTGAAAACAGCCACGCCCCCTTTTGTCTGGCGAGCGGACCTTCGCCGACAAAACCAAAGCCGGCCCAATTCAAATCGACTTGTCCTGCCAACCGCTCTCTGCTTCCTTCGCGGAAGGTGATATCCATGACCGACGACAGCCGGTCGCCATAGGCGGACGAAAATCCTCCCGCATAAAAATCGACATCCTCGATGAAATCGACGTTCAAAATGCCGAGGGCGCCGCCGGCCGAGCCTTCGGTGGGAAAGTGGTTGATGTTCGGGATTTGTATATTGTCCACATAAAAAGCATTCTCACCCGGATTGCCACCGCGCACCACCAGATTATTGGTCTGATCAGTGGACGGCGCCACACTCGGCAGCACGGCGATGATGCGACTCACATCGCCATGCGAGCCGGCAGAACGCCGAATCTCTTCGTTGCTGAAATTGATGGCGCTGACAGCTTGCGCATCTGTCTCCGAAAAATAGCCGCCGGTCACCGTAATTCCCTGCATCTCCACCACGGCAAAGCGCAGCTCTGCATTGACCGTCGTCACTCTGTTCGATTTGACAATTACATCTGTCTTGACGACCTTTTGATAGCCGATGAACTGAAATTGCAGACTGTAGCTGCCAGCCGGCACATCAGCAATGACGAAAAAGCCCTGGTTATCAGCAGCCGCTCCCAGCGTTGAATTCAAGATCGACACATTGGCGCCGGGCAACGGCGCTTTGGTGTCGCTTTCAACCACCTGTCCTTTGATCGAGCCGGTGAACTGTCCAGCAGAAACAGTGAGGGTGATGAAGCTGAAAAGCATAAAATGGCTTAAACGACGCATGTTCTTGATAACCTCCATGTCACAAGATTTATTTTCGCGACCAATATACATCGTGAACTGTCATGCGCTTTTCCCCATCGGCGCGAACCTTTTGCCTAAAAAATGTCGATTGTCCCCATGGGCAGGAACTATACAAACAACGCCCTGAATCACCGCAGACGTCCCGCACCCGGGAGCCTGAAGCAGTTCCGAATAATGTGATATTTTCTTCAGCAGAGATCGTTTGCATTCATCGGGCGGGGCATCGCGATGACTTGAGTACTGAGCCGATTCCTCGGACGGATCAGGTCAATTTAGATCGGTGTCAAAATATCTTTTTCACCTCCAGGTCAATATCCGGAAACGTCGGCGTATTCAACACTCCATCCTTGCCAAAACGCTCGATCAGCTCCTGCCTGGCCAAATTAAATACCTCAATCTGCCGCTTTGCCGGATCAACGATCCAGTACTCTTTGACGCCGTACAACGCATAGCGCTTGAACTTGGTCTCTCTATCGCGGTCTGCCGTTGCGGGGGAGAGAATCTCAATCACCAGGTCAGGCGCTGCCTTCACATACTGTTTTTCGATGTGAACAATTTTTACTTTTGCGATAAAGAACAAATCGGGCACAAAAACATCCATATCGGATAAAACAACATCGGTGGGAGCGGCAAACAGTTTGCCCAGTTTATGCCTTTCAATATAGGTTCGCAAAAACCATGACAAGTTCATGCTGATTTCCTGATGATGCGTATTCGGCGACGGCGTCATGAAATGCTCCCCCTCGATCAATTCGTGTCGTTTTTGATCATCTTCCCAATTGAGGAGATCCTGATAGGTGAAAACTATTTTTTTCTCAGCTAATGACATATTTACACTCATGATTTTCATTATCTCTTGATATGAATATGAACAATTATAAAAAAGGATGCAAGTATTTTTAGAGTTATCATTGACCCGATCCCTCGCTGGGATCGGATCAGATTCAGGTATTTCTTGCAGGGATCGGGTCAAGTGAAGGTCAATGACATCAGCGCACCACCGTCATGCGAATCGCTTCGATCCGCCCTCCTACTTTCAGTCTCGCCAAGTAGGTGCCGCTGCTCACCCGCTGACCCTGCCGATTGCAGCCATCCCATTCGACCGCGTGCGGGCCTGCCTGCATCGGCCCGTTGAGCAGCGATGCCAGCCACTGGCCGGAGGC
Source organism: Candidatus Zhuqueibacterota bacterium (assembly GCA_003854995.1). GTDB lineage: Bacteria > Zhuqueibacterota > Zhuqueibacteria > Residuimicrobiales > Krinioviventaceae > Kriniovivens. The sequence continues at coordinate 4,474 of RQOI01000644.1, read as the reverse complement.
ATTGAAAATATCGAGCGAGACGACGCCGTCGAACGGCATCGCGAAGCGAATGGTCGTGCCGGCGTTGAAGGGATTCGGATAATTCTGCTGCAGCGAGAGATCGCGCGGCGAGATGATGGGGCTGCTGCCGTCATTCGCGGCATAATGCACTGCCACCACAGTATCGAGATCAAAATCGCCGTTCCATTGCCCCTCTTTCTTTATATCGCCGAGATCCGTGATTTTAACGTAAGCCGCCCAGGCCAGTCCCACGTCGGCGAGATCGAACGCGTCGCCGCCGGAGACGGCCGGATTGGTGAATTCATAGCTGTTCTTCGTTGGCGTCACACCGGCCAGCCCTGCCCAGGATGAGGTGTCGTAGGGAAACTCGACAAAATGAATCTCGTCCTGACCGACCGCGACAATGCCGGCCTCGATAAATGGCTTCCCGTCAATAATCGAGATGAACGGATTCTCAAACACGGTGAAATCGGGGCCAGGGCCATCGAAGATGATGTTGTCGCTGAATTTCAGAATGATCTCGCCGCCGTGACCCAGCGACAGCACCTCCTGCGGCTTGATGCTCGCGCGGCTTTCAGACAATCCAGGGGAGGGGTCCGGCGGACCGAGGACATTGTGGGGAAAATAGTTCTGCCCAAAACCGGCGCCTAGGCCAGGTGAAAACGCGACCACGGCATCAGCCCATGGCGTGACCTCCCAGATTTTTTCCAGCAGCGCCAGCTTTTGCGTGCCGTTGCCGAGGACGTCCGATGTCCAGATGGAGCCGGCGGCGAGATCAAATTTCTGTACATAGCCGTCGCCGCCCCAGGCTTGCATGCACGCGATCCAGAGACACTCCTCGCGACCGTCGTACAGCAGATCGCCGGCGTTGGGACCGACCTTCAGCGGATTCTGCGCATCGTGAGCGATTGTCCCGCTGAAGGCATCATAGGAATACAAAAAACCGTTTGTCCCGTCCCCCCAGGCGATGGCATAAGCCTGGCCCGAGGTCGTGATCTCAAGATCGCCGGGCGCACCGCCGAGCAGGATGGTGTCGACGACGGCCGGCGTGTCCCAAGCCGGACCGGTGTAGAGATCAATGACCACGACGCAGCCGACCTGCTCGGCATAGTCGCCCGTGCACAGCACATGCACCCGGCCATCGGGCGCCAGCGCGGCTTTTTGCGGATTGGTCGGCACGGCGATGGTGTCGATCACCGTGTCAGTCAAAATATCGATCATGTTCACCGTGCCGCCGTCGTACGGCAGACCCCAGCCCGCATAACCGGTGTTGGTCACAAAGGCCAGATTGTCGTGGATGAGAATGTCCTCCGGTCCTTTGCCGACCGCTATTTCTTGCACGATCTTTCCTCTTGCCAGATCGACCACCGAGATGGTGTTCGCCACCCAGTTCGAGACATACGCCCGATCGACGCCGACGAACTCGATATCCCACGGATTCGCGCCCGGCCTGAGGGCGATGGTGCGGACGATCTGATCGGTCGTCGGATCGAGAATCTTGATATCGCTGGTGCCGGAATCGACGATGTAGAGCCTGTCCGCGTGCGCCGCAATGTGATTCGGCATCTGGCCGGTCTGCGCGACGTTCTGCGCAATGCTGTGCGCATCGAGGGTCATTTTGGACAGGGTCTCGGCCGAGCCGTTGATGGCATAGAGCGTGCGCGGGACGTCGGCAAGGGCGATTTTCGACAGGATGAACAGGATAAACAGGATTTTTGAGAGGGGATTTTTCATTGAATTCTCCATAAATACCTCTGTAGTAAAAATCTAAAATATCGTGTTTTTTAAAAAAGTTATTGAGCCTAGAAGATAAACAATATAACCACGGAGAACACCGAGGACCACAGAGGAAAAACAGACGTTCTTTTCTGCCACAATGATGCCTAGTGTAAACGTGATAAACTTTTTTACACAGTTTTGTTTCATCTATTTTCTCGGCGGTCTCGGTGCCCTCGGTGGTTTGAATATTTTTGGTTGCGGCCAAAGGCCAGGTTTTCATTTATAATTCACGCTCACGCCAATCCGCCATTCGCGGCCGGGCAGCGGCATGTCGCGCAAGATCTGGTATTCTTCATCCAGCACATTGTAAATGGCGAACTGCAATTGCGATTCTAATTTGCCGAGCGTGACGCGCCAGTGCGCTGTCCAGTCCAGTACCGCATAGGCCGGCATTGATTTCGTGTCCGCTTCGGTGATGTATCGCGGCCCGACAAGACGAAACAGCAGGCTCGAGCGCCAGTCGCTCAATTCGAGATCCAGGGCAGCTTTGAGCGTGTGCTGCGGCCGAAATGGCAGCTGTTTGTCGTAGAGGGTGACGTTATCATTTTTGTTCAGCGCTTGCAGGTGCATGTAGCTGCCGCTCAGCGTCAGGGCGTCGGCAAAGAGCGAACCGGTCAGCGAATACTCCTGGCCCGTCAGCTCGGCATCGGTATTGTAGGGCCGAAAGAACTCAAAGCTGCCGAGCCGCCAGACGATCATGTCCGCGATGCGATTGCGGAAAGCGGTCATATCGAATTGCCACTCGCCGAACGCCGTGAACCGGCTGCCGAGAGTGACCTGGCGGTCCAGGCTCTTCTCCGGCAACAGATCGGCCGCGCCCTGGACGCGAAAATCCTGGTAGAACAGATCGGCAAAGGTGGGCATGCGAAAAGCACGCCCCACGCCGGCGGCGAAGAATATTCTGCTCTCTGCGCCATACGAGAGAAACGCATTGACCTGCGGGCTCCACTGCTCCTCGCGGCGAATCGTCCCATCGCACTGCAGTCGCGCGCCATCATAGCGGATGACGGGCGAGAATCGCAGACTGAATTTCCGTCTGTCGAACTGATAGTCCTGTTTCAGCAAGACGGCAAAAGATTTATCTTTCGCCAGGACTGCAGGGCTATCCGTGGCGAGCAGGTTTTGATCGGCAAAGCGCACGAGCTTGACTTCGCATCCCAGTTCAGTCGCCAGCCAGGCGCTGCTCTGCTGCGCGACGCCGGCGTTGAGCTGAGTTGTCCGCACGTCGTTGCTGAAATGGAGCTGCGGCGTTGCGCCAAAAGAGAGATCGGCGAGAGCCGGCGCGATATTAGAGCTCTCCGACACGCGGCGCGAGTGGTTCGCCTGCGCCTGCATTCGCCATTTCCCCATCGCAAACCGATAGTCGCTGCCCAATATCTGTCTGGTCAGTCGCGAGCGCGCGAACGGCGTGAGGTAATAGAGGCGTCCCGGCTGACCGCGCTCGGCGGCAAAGTGCTGATAGCGGAAGAACAGCTGGTGTTCATCGCCGGCAAAGCCCAGACGAGTGAATAAATTCCTCGACCACAGATCGGCGTTACGGCGCTGCTGCTTATCGCTCTGGCCGTCCGGGTGCACCTGGGTGAACGGAAAGTCGCCATCCGACTGCAGGGCTTGCAGGGAGGCCAGGACCGCATAGTCCTGCCAGCGCGCCGACAGCGATGGCTCGAGCGCAAACAAGCCGTACGAACCGCTCTTTGCCGTCAGGCTCACCGTCTCGTCTGCCGCGCCGCTGATGATCTGGATGAGTCCGCCGATGGCGCCGCTCCCGGCCTCTGCCGAGGCGCCCTTGCGAATGACCACTCGTTCGACAGCGTTCAACGGCACGACGGCCAGATCCACCTCGCCGGTCATGTCGTCGTTCAGCTTGACGCCGTCGAGCAGAACGAGCACCTGGTTCGCTCGGCTGCCGCGAATCGAGACTTTATGCTGGGCGCCGGCATCCTGAACGTCCACGCCGGCGACATATCTGAGCAGCTCGCCCAGCGAGGTCGCCTGGGTCCGCTCGATGTCGCGGCGGGTCAACACGATGACCTCGATCGCCGCCGCATGTCGCGGCGCCGTCACCTGCACGCCCTCCATCTCGAGCACCTCTCGCTGCAGCTGAAAAGAGACCTCGGCCGGCTGGTCGTCAGTTATAAAGACAGGCTTTGCAGCGCCCTGATAGCCGATGAAATCGGCCCGCAGGATGTACTCGCCGTTCAGCAGGTTGTCGATCTGAAAAGAGCCGTCCGCCGCCGTCGCCGCGCCCAGGGCATAGCCCGTCACCTGCACATTGGCGCCGGCCAGCGGTTGCCGGGTTTCGGCGTCGAGAACATGTCCTGTGATCTTGACATCAGACTGGCCAAAAGCGAAAAGAGGGATAAAAATGCAGATATTCAAAACTCGAGAACGCCGAGGGCCAAAGATGAAAAACAGACGTTTTTTTAAAGATGTAAAGTTTTGTTTCATTTATTTGCTCGGTGGTCTCGGTGCACTCGGTGGTTTGGATATTTTGAGTTGCGGCCAAAGGCCGCGCCAAGATCTCACTTGTTCGGTCATGTCCTGGCTCATCAGTGGAGCGATCTCGCGGCGGGCATAAAAAAACCCAACCGACGCGCGTTCAGTTGGGGGATTTTGTCGAAGAGACGTGCTCACCTCACCCGCGAAGGTCGCTCAATGGCATTTTTGGCAGGTCTCCTGGCTCGTCCGAACCTGG
>RQOI01000643.1 GCA_003854995.1 Candidatus Zhuqueibacterota bacterium | reverse complement strand
GTCAGTACGGCAAATATGTTCAGCACCTATCGTCTGGATATCACAGCGATTAATGGTGATGATGAAGGTCTCATGCAAATTGCCGAGTTGCAGCTCTTTGGCGAATTGGGCGATAAAGTCGAAGTCGCTTATCCGCCGACATCGGTTGACAGTAAAACGACAACCATAACGGATTTTGCGTTGTGGCAAAATTATCCGAATCCGTTTAATCCGACGACAACGATCGAATTTGCGCTCCCGAAAGCGGATAAAGTCAAATTGACGATCTATGACATTCTTGGCCGTAAGATCGCGACGCTGCTCGATGAACGCATGGAAGCTGGCGTTCATACCGTCACGTTCGACGCCGGCAAGTTTTCCAGCGGCGTCTATATCTACAGCCTGAAGGCGTCCGATCGAACCATGCACAAAAAAATGATGCTGATCAAGTAGCAGGAAGGACAAATCTGCAAGGTTTTTTTAAACCTTGAGATTTTAAAAGTGGAACAGGCAGGGACATCTGATCTCTGCCTGTTTTTTTTCAACCTCCCGGACTAGGTGAAAACGTTATCTCCGTTCGTTCAGGGATTCTATCCCTGGACGGGAAATGAGACAGGGCTTCTCGCCCTTTACTGCAGATATACTCCACAATCCTGATTCCCACGCTCGCAGACTGGCTGAAGACAGCGATTATCTGTCAGGCTGAAAGCTACACCTAATCAGGATTAACATGCAGCAAAAAAGTTCTCGTCCGTCTCTAGATCAGCTGCGCCACCTCCGGCCTGTGCGCAATGAGACGCTCTTTGAGGTGTGGATCTTGCAGAAAACTGAAATCCCGGAAATTAAATCCAGGCGCAACGCAGCAGCCCAGGAGACAATAATCGCCGAGAGGCAGGCCGGCCTGCCAGTGATCAGCCGGAACGACATATTTGTAGGCATCATTTTCCGGCACAGGGCCGAGCTTCACACTTTGCAGCGAATCGCACTGCGGATCATAATCGTAGAGCCGGAGTGGATCGCCTTCGTAATGATGCCACACCTCGTCATG
>RQOI01000642.1 GCA_003854995.1 Candidatus Zhuqueibacterota bacterium | reverse complement strand
CGCCCGCCACCATGGCTTTCAGTTTCGCCGCGGCAATTTTGCGCGGCAAGTGGTTGAGCCCGCAGTCGGGATTGACCCAGAGCCGATTCGCCGGCACGTACTCGGCGATACGCAGAAGTGTTCCGGCGACCTCTTCCGCCGTCTCCAGCTGGTGACTTTGCACATCGATGGCGCCGACCCCCAGCAGTTTGTCTTGCGGAAAATCCTTCAGCATGGCGATATCCTTAACTCCCAAGTCGGCGATCATTTCTTCGGCACGCTGACCGCCTATGTGGCAGGAGCCGATGCGGATCATTATCGCTTCACAAGCGCCCTGCCGGTGCAGGTGCTCAAGTGGCTCGCTCCAGTCATTGAATCCCTGCTCGCTCCGCCAGCGTCTCCTGAGAAGGAAGGGTCTGAAACCATCATCCTAGCGGCACAAAACACACCATGACTCATGATAAGAGTTTTAGGACTAAGCGCTCAGCGGTTTTTTAGGGCGGTTTTTCCAGCGCTGTAGCTCGCGACACAGAACGGAACGAGGTAATTGAGCAAGATATCCCACCAGGCGAGCGCGCCGCCTCCCAGGATGTTCTTCCCCTGATTGATCCCGTTAAGGAGCGTACCCACCACGAATGCGATCTTGAGTGAATTGAAAAAGATCGATCGTGATAAGACGATTTTTAAAAATCCGGCTATGCCCGCCGGAACGGGTCCATCGGGATTTCGGCTAGTCTTAGCGGCTGTTTCCTGAAACCGCGTTGCCCTGCGGCCTCGGGCACGGCGCTTTCTCCTCCCCATCGATTAGATCGCCGCCTTCAGCGGCCGGCGGCGCCATACCGGGATGCGCCATGAACAACGTCTCCGGCCGCATACCGGGCAGCGCCGTAAAGCGCGGTTTTAGGATCGAGAATCAGCTTGACCGGGACAGCGGCCAATGGGTCGGAAAAGCGCCCTTTGTCGCAAAATGCCCGTAAGAACATCCCGTTGCGGAATTTCGAAGCGATTCTCAGCGCGATGCCGCCGCTGATATAAAGGCATGTCGCCAGCGCTTTCAGCGCCAGATTCCCCGCCTCCGCACCTAAGATGGCCATGAACAGGTCGAGTACACGGCTGCAGCGCTCCGAGCGGCCTGACAGCTAGAAAGCTGTTGATTAATTTATGCTCACAATTATTCATCGTTGCTCATAATGAGCAAGAGTTTTAGATGCTTGGAAGCATCTT
>RQOI01000641.1 GCA_003854995.1 Candidatus Zhuqueibacterota bacterium | reverse complement strand
TAAAAAAACAGTGGGACTCAAACATCCCGCCAGAGTCCCACTGCTTCTTGCATTTCCCCCAGGTGTGCACCTTGATCATTGCTCTGAAGGCAGCTGTGGCGCGCTGTCAATCTGTTAAGAAAGAGACATAATATCTCTCATTACTCTCAAAAAAATCATAAAAATACAATTTGCATTCTCTTGAACAATTTAATATTTTTCAGTTACTTGTGAAAATCAGGCAATATTTTTATCATTTTACAGGAGAGGAATATGAATACAAAAGAGAACGAAGAACCCAAAGAACCGGGAAAAATACGGCGACGTGATTTCATTCAAGGCGTGGCCACCGTGCCCGTGCTTGGATTGTTCGGTTATGCCCTGGCCAAAGAACGCCGATACATCAAGGCGCAAAAAGAGGCCAAGCTGGGGACGGCCGTTCAGGAGGAAAACGTCGAGGAAGTCAATGTCGCGCTGCTCGGCGTCGGCGCCCAGGGTTCGGTTTTGCTCAATGCCATGCTGCAGATTCCCGGACTGCGTTTTCGCGCCGTCTGCGATATCTGGACAGACTATAACCTGAAAAGAGCTGTCAATTTGCTGAGCAAATATGATTTTGCTGTGAACAGCTATGAAGACTATCGCGACATGCTGGACAAAGAAAAAGAACTCGACGCCGTTGTCATTGCGACGCCCGATTTCTGGCACAGTCGCCATACGATCGCCTGCCTCGAAGCTGGTCTGCATGTCTATTGCGAAAAAGAAATGTCCAACACCTTGGAGGATGCGCGCAAGATGGTCATCGCGCAGCGACAGACGGGCAAGCTGCTGCAGATTGGTCACCAGCGTCGCAGCCATCCGCGATACATCCATTGCTATGACAAGATCATCAAGGAGGCTGGGCTCCTCGGTCGAATCGTCACGGCGAACGGCCAGTGGAATCGTTCGGTGCAGGAGGACTTGGGATGGCCCAGTCGATATGCCATCGCAACGGAGACGCTGAAAAAGTATGGCTATGATTCTATGGGACAGTTCAGGAACTGGCGGTGGTATAAAGGCCTCGGCGGCGGCCCCATCGTCGATCTGGGCTCACATCAGATCGATATTTTCAACTGGTTCCTGGAGGCGCGGCCGCGGGCTGTCATCGCCAGCGGTGGCACGGATTATTTCCCGGCAGAGTCACACGAGTGGTATGATACGGTGATGGCTATCTATGAATACGACACGCCCAAGGGCGTGGCGCGCGCCTATTACCAGACCCAAACCACCAATGGCAGTCTGGGCTATTTTGAGAACTTTATGGGCGACCTGGGCACGCTGGTCATTTCCGAATCCGAAGCCGGCAGCACGTCCGGCTCCATCTATCGCCAGCCCAATGCGCCGGACTGGGACGAATGGGTGCGCAAGGGCTATGTCACTGCCCCGAAAATCCAGGAGATTTCAAATGAACTGGATGTCAGCAATCGACTCGATGTGCGCGAGAGCGCGTCTCCGGATGAGCATAAAATCCCGATTGAATTTTTTGATCCCTATCACAAGCCGCATCTGCAGAATTTCTTCAATGCGGTGCGCGGAAAAGAAGAGCTGAATTGTCCGGCGGAAATCGGCTACGAAACCGCCGTATCCGTTCTCAAAGTGAACGAAGCGATCCAGGCGCAAAGACGATTGACATTTCAACCGGATGAATTTGAGATCTAATCTGAAAGGAAGAGTGCAATGGAAGATAAATTTACGACGCTGCAAAAGATCGCGCTCGTGCTGCTGCGCCTCACGATCGGATGGCATTTCCTCTATGAGGGCGTGGCAAAATTACTGAAACCAGGCTGGTCCGCCGCCGGCTATCTGATGCAGTCCCGCGGTTTTTTGGCGCCCGTCTTCAAATGGATGGTCGACAATGATGGCGTCATGGTCATCGTCAATCAGCTCAATATCTGGGGCTTGATTGCCATCGGTCTGGGGCTCATTCTCGGCTGTTTCACCCGGCTATCGGCTGTGTTCGGCATGCTGCTGATCCTGCTCTATTATCTCGCCAATCCGCCATTCGTCGGCTACTATTATTCCATCCCTATGGAGGGCAACTATTTGATCATCAACAAGAATCT
>RQOI01000640.1 GCA_003854995.1 Candidatus Zhuqueibacterota bacterium | reverse complement strand
TTCACCTTCATGGCGTCCAACCTCCAATTATAATCTTTTGTCTCAGCAAAAAACAACTGACGAGTTATGTTTCATGCTGGTATAATTTCAGCTTTTGATAGAATGAGTTAACTGCTTAATTTCCATAGACATTTATCTATTTCTGGCCTAATAGGACAAACACTGTGCCACAGGTATATGTTTTTATTCCAGCGATGAGGTGAGGCGGTCAACTGTGACTTTGGCTATTCGGGATGAAAAATATCGAAAGGAGATACGAGGAAATTTGTTTAGCGTAAAGGTAAGTCGTCCTTGGGCAAGCGAGAGTTCTTGCTGGCAACGGCGCTGGTATGGTTATAAAGATCAAGCAGCTTTTCATAATGTTGGTCAAAGCCGTACAAACGCTCTGCTTTCTGGCGGGCATTGATGCCCATCTCTCTCGCCCTTTTCGGATTTTGAATGAGATAGTTGGCGAATGCGACAAATGATTCGAGATCGCCTCGATCGTAGACAAAGCCGTCAAGGCCTTCTTCGATGAGCTCGGGGATGCCTCCCATGCGGGCTGCGATGACTGGATTGCCAAGAGCTAATGATTCATAGATGACGAGCGGCGAATTGTCGTACCATTCAGAAGTGACGACCGTAAATTTGGCCTGACGAACCAGGTCGCGCAATGCAGCACCGGATTGATAGCCGACCATTTTCACATGCCGTAGATTTTCTTTCAGCACGCGTTGTCGCAATTCGTTTTCGATGGGCCCGGCGCCCAGAATGAGCAAATCTGCGCCGCGGATTTTCTTCGCCGCATCGAGCAGAAAATGAACGCCTTTCTCGTGGGTGAGACGGCCCATGAAGACGAAATAGTCGGACGCCGCATGGCAAGGTTCGTACAGGCGGAGGTCCAGCGTATAGGGTTGAACCTTGACATGTTTTTTTTGATAGCCATACTGGCAGACCTTGTCGGCCAGGAAGCGGCTGGGTGAGACAAACAGATCGACGTTCTTGAGATAGCTCTTTTTCCAATAATTCCAATAGGCTTCGGCGGTCACCAGGGCGCTGGCAGCGTAAGAGTTGCGGAAACATTTTTTCGCCGTCGCCTTCCAGAAATGTCTGCCACGACACTCCTCGCAAACCTGGCGAGCGCCGTCGAGAAAAATATAGTTGGGACAGACGATCTTGTAGTCATGCAGCGTGAGCATCACAGGCAGATTGTACTTTTTCAGAGTGAATAGAACCGAAGGCGATAAATGGTGATAGACAGAATGGACGTGTGCGATGTCCGGCTTTGTCTCTTCGATCAAGCTGGCCAGCCTCGCCTGGGCATGCCGATTGAATATCACATCCCTGGCAATGCGCAGGCGTTTGAACGGATCATGGGTGGCAAACAGCTGTTCCGGGCCAAACGGATCGGCAAAAAAGCGGCTATAATCAGAGCTGAAATTTCTGTCATCGCGCATGGCAAAAGGAATGACGGTGTGTCCTTTTTCTTTCATCAGATCGGTCACGTTAAAGACGTATCGCTCTGCGCCACCCTCGACATAATAGAACTTGTGAACCATTAAAATTTTCATATGCCATCTTTAGTTTCGGAATGCATACGCCTCGTACAGACATTCAAATCTATTAACCTGGTCATCCAGCGAGAACTCGTCTTCAACGCGACGTCGACCCTTCATGCCCAGCCGCTTTTTTAGCTGCTCATTGCTGATGACACTGAGAATACTGTTCGCGAGCCGATATGGATCACCAACGGGAACCAGAATGCCTGTTTGGCCATCCACGACCGCCTCTTTCGTGCCATCGACGGGCGTCGCGACAACTGGCAATCCGCAAGCCATGGCTTCGAGGACGACATTGGGGAGGCCTTCGTACAGCGACGGCAGCACGAACAGATCAAATAGCGGCAGCAAATCGGGCACATCGCGTCGGAATCCAAGAAAAATGAAATAGTCGTGCAAGCCCATCTGATCAATTTTATGCATCAGCTCTAATCGCAGCGGGCCGTCACCGACGAGGACAAATTTCACGCGTGGCTGTTGCGCAATGATGATTGGCGCAGCATTGATCAGAAAGGTGTGGCCCTTTTGCTCATCGAGGCGAGAAACTTGACCGACGATAATATCGTCCTCTTGCAGACCAATATCTTTTCTTTGGATGGATTTAATATGCGGATTGAACTTGTCGAGATTGACGCCATACGGGATGATCATGACCTTATCTGCCGCCACCTTGCGTTTTTCCACCAGCCATTCCGCAGTGGCTTTTGAAACAGAAATGACCCTGTCCGCATTGCGAATGGCATAACGATATGACCAGAGGCGGTGCGGCGTAAGCCACTTGGGTGACGAGATCGTCTCCCATGAGAACACACCCTTGGCGCCGCTGCTATGACCGGCCAGGGCGCCCAGGACATCGGCGTAAAAAAGCGTCGTCATGACAATATCGATGCGTTCGTCGCGGATAAAATTGCGGACGCGGCGCAGCAGGCTGAAATCCACCTGCTTTTGCCTCTGGAAGGTCATCACCCGACAGTCAAGTTGATGAAACAGCTCCTCGATTTCATTGCCGAGGCCAAGGCTGATGACCGTCGTTTCAAACCGGTCGTCATCCATATGCTTGACCAGTTCGAGCAGCTTGGTCTCCGCCCCGCCAAAATTAAATCCCTCTACAAGCTGCAGCACCTTGATTTTCATACTTTTCTCTCCGGTTCATCTTTCATATGCAGGCAGTGGCTCAGGAAATCGTCCAGTTCCTTCGCCTTGTGCTGCCATGTATGCTCTCTGCCGAATAGTGCACGAGCATTATCCGCAATTCGCGTCCGCAGGTCGACATCTCTGACCAGTCGAATGAGGGCCGTCTTCAACTGCGCGTAATCTCCCGGTTCATACAAGAGGGCGCTCTCGCCGTCGCGGAGAATATCTGATATCTGGCCACTCCTGGATGCGACGATCGGCACCCCGGCGGACATGTACTCGAATATCTTCATCGGCGAAAAGTAGAACAGGTCGATGGGCGGATAAGGCGCCACCGCGATGGTGAAAGCGCGCACATAGGCGGCCACCTGATCGTTCGGCACCGCGCCGGTGAAGATGATGCGGCGGCCGCCATGCTGCAGGCTCTCACGCAGCTCTTTTTCCAGCGCGCCACCGCTGCCGACAAATAAAAACAGAACATTTTTGTCACTGGCAAGAAGATCGTCGACAAGACTGCGCATATCCTGCAGCCCATGCCATCGCTGCATGGATCCAATAAAGCCAATGACCTGCGCATCCTGCGAGATGCCGAGCCTGGCCCGGACAGACGTCCCCGCTTCGATGTCGGGATATGGATCGGCGCCGTTTGTAATGACAGTAATGCTATCCGGATCAAGACCGTGCATTTTTGTGTAATAGTCTTTGGCGATTTTCGATTGGGTGAAAATGCCGTTCGCGCCCTTGAGCATTAATCTCTCACACCAAAGCAGCGCAGAATCCCACAAATGGCGGCCGTTATTGAAGGTGAGCCATTCGTAAGAACAGGCGCCATCCGCCTCGACAATTAGTGGTAAACGATACAGGCGAGCGAGCCAGAGTGCGGACAGTCGAAATGCATCCAATCTCACAATCAGCGCATCCGGATGATCCTGTTTGATCAATTGTTGTTCACGGAAAAACTGCCGCACATTTCGTAAAAGCTGGCCAGGCGTGAAAAACAGGTCACGAAAGAATGATCGCGCAGAGGAATTGGCCGGTGCGGCTGTCGATGCATGCGGGCGATCCCCGCCGAGCCAGTGAAACGCAACTGCATGGCCAAAGAGTTCGAGATTATGCAAAAGCTTCAACGCCTTGATCGTCGAACCAATGGAATAGCCATAGAGGTCGGCCATATAATTGAGATAACTGAATTTCATAAGCAAATGAACGAGCGGGCGCAAGCAGGGACAAATTTCGCTTTTCGCATGGCAGCATGTTCGATCCTGTCGCAGACTCGCTGCTCTCTTCTCTCCTCAGGTCACTCGATACGCCAGAAGGTATGCAGGCTGCTCTCCGGCCATACCCGGCAAATTGGCTTTGCCACCACTGACATGCCTTTCGAAAGGGCGCTGGCAACGATGCCGGGCATTTTGGGATGCCACACCCACGGGAACAATCCGACGACAACTTCGCGATCGAATCCGATGCGCGCAAATGTGCTGAATCCTGCACTGCCGAATACCTGGCGCAGGCGCCGCGGCGTCATAAAGTGCTCCAGCTCTTCAGCCCTCCAGTAGTCAAACGGCGCCCAGGTATTCTTTTCATAACGACCAAAGGTTTCGCAGCAGGATTTGACGATGCCGGCGATGTTGGCGTAATTCGGGGTTGATAAAAAGACAAAGCCACCCGGTTTCAAGACGCGCTTGATCTCTTTTGCAGCTGTCGGTTGATCCGGAAAATGTTCAAAACTGTCCATACAAATGGCCACGTCGATGCTGTTGTCGGCAACCGGCAACTGCAGGGCGTTCGCCTGTGCATAATGATGTGATTCGTCCCGCATGATCTTGAAACTGTCACGCACGTTGAGATCCATTCCGACATAGAATTTGTGATCATGGAAAAATGCAGCGAGTAAGCCCGAACCACATCCGATGTCGAGCACTATCTTGCCATTGAATGACATACTCAAAGAACGGCTGACCTGTTTGAACAGGTCGCGATTCAATTGCAGCTTATCATCGATGAAGGGTGAGGTTACGAGCGCGCTCTCGCGCTCGTAAAAGTCGCGCAACTTTAGTATTTTTTCTTCTTCTGTCACACATTTCCTCATCGTTTTTCTTGAGACATGGCTTGTCGGCGCCCCGATCAATTCACAGCGGCTCGCCCGGCGAGCTCACGCGCCATTCGAAAAAAGCGGCTGAATTTCAAGGTATTTGTCAATTCCAGCGCGAGGGCAAAAGTGATGACGCCGGCCATGACGATCACCAGTATATGAAAATGAGCTGCGTAGGCGAAAAAAACGACTGTCATCATGAGCAGTGTGTTGAGCAGGACTTTCAAGCCAAACATCGCCGGCGGAAACAGACGGACGCCGATTTTGTGTCGAATCCACGAATAGATGAAAATAAAGATTATGGCTTCGGTCGCCACTGTCGCCAGTGCAGCGCCGTTGAATGACAAAAGTGGTATGAGAAGCACATTCAAGACGACATTGACGATGAGGCCGATAATCTGAAAGTGAACGATCTTTTTTTCGTTATTTGTGGCGACATAGAGGGGCACAAAAAATATGTTCATTATTTGTGCTGTCACAGCAAAGGCGAGAATTCGCAGGGCGTCTGCTGCGGGGATGAAGTCGATGCCGCAAATAAATTGAATGATTGGATCAGCCAATAGAACAGTGGCGGGTATCAAGGGAAAAATGATTAAAAACAGATAGCTGACGCCTTGAGAAAAAAAATCGGCGAGCCTGTTTTTATCCGCATGATGCGCGGAAAGCTGCGGCAGAAAGGCCGTGGCCAGGATCGTCGGGAATATTCGCGTCACCATCAGCACGCGATGGGCAGCAGAATAATAGCCGATATCCTGCATGGTGCCCATTTTGGATAACATCAAAATATCCTGATAATTATAGACCATGGATAAGAACGCAGAGATCCCGAGATAGATCGAAATGTATAGAATCGTCTTTGACTGCCGTTGATGCCATTTCAGCTCAAAGGTGATAAATTTATGATACAATGTCCAAAATGAAAAAATGAACAGCATGACGCTAGAGACCACAAAAGACCAGATAAAATACTCGACTCCCAAACCGTATAGCAAAATTGTGATGCCGATGATGACGGAGATGAATTTGTCAAGTGAGACGCCGATGGCCTCGTATTGCATTTTTTCTGCGCCGCGAAACACACCGAACGCCGCTGTGGAAAAAGAGCCGAGTACAGCCGCGATGCAAAAAACAAGTATGACATGCGTTTGCTTCTCAGTATAGTTCGCGAGACTCAAATAGATCAACAGAAGGGCAACGGCCAAGACGGTGAGGAGCAGTTTGATGCTGAGCACGCGCGCGAAAAATTTTCCTGCCAGTTTGGGTCGCTTGGAAATTTCCCGAGTCAGAATGGTTGAAGTGCCCAAATCCGCAAACAGACTCACAAAAAAACCGATCGTGGTTGCTACCGTATAGATGCCGTAATCGTTGGCGCCAAGCTGTCGCGTCGCCACAGGCACGAGGATGAAGGCCAATCCAATGACAATGAACTGGTGCAGGCCGGTGTAGCTAATATTTTTGTAAAGCTGCTTCATCCTGCTGACCTTCGGTTTCGAGTGAAGATTTGAGCGCACGACTATTCTGTCTCTTTTTGCGCAATAACATCTGCTCCCGACTTGAACGGATTCGTTCATCAGCGATCAAGAACGCCACAATCACGGCAAGCGCCCGCCAGTGGTGCATATTGATGATCACCAACCGATAGTCGGGCGCCGCGAGGTGATAAATGAAAAGAGCAAACATGCCGGTCATCGCCGCCATACCCAGATGATAGAGTACGACATCCTGAGAATTTCTAATTTTAAAGCCATAAATGAAAATTGTGAAATTGAGCAGAATGAATATCGCCAGGCCAGGAAGTCCCTGTTGCGCTGCGATCAACAGGTAGGCATTGTGCACGATTCGCGTGCCCTGGATCTCTTTATCCGCATGATAGCGATAGTTTTCCAGACCGACGCCGGTGATCGGGTATCGCTTGATAATTCTGAGAGCGTCCTGGGCAAATCCCAATCGGCTGTGTTTTTTTTCGCTCACCAAGGCTTCTCTTGAATTTGCCATGCGGCCGGTGATGACATGTCCATATTTTATGGAAGTAAATGTCACTGCCACGACAAAGACCACGATAAGCCACTCAATCTGACGGGGCGTGAGTTTTTTCCTGAAAATATCCAGGGTGAAAAAAAACACCATGGACGCTGTGAAAGCGAACCATGCGCCTCTGGAGTAGGTGGCCAGAAGGGCGCCAAGCGAGAGGGCAGATATCGTGTACCAGAGCCACTTGGGTTTGATGCGGGTGAACAAGGCCATACGAATAGCTATGGGCGTCAGCAGCGCCAGATAGCAGCCAAAAGCGTTTCCTACTTTCAAGGTGCCGGTGGCGCGCCAATCATTGACGATGTTCAAAAAAGGCAAAAAGACCGGGCCAAATTGCCATTGCCAAAATCCGATGACAGCCTCAAAAGCAAGACCAAAGAGAATACCCAGAGTTAAATCAACGATATCCTGCTTGGTGCTGACGCGAGTCAAAATGCAGAGATAGATGAGGATGGAGCGAGTCAGGTGGACAATGCCAAATCGAAAGTCAGCGCTTTCGACCGCGAAAAACTCACCGATGAACGACCAGAACAAAAAAAGAACGCCAAGCGTGATGGCGAATACGTACAAGCCCCTATACTTTATCGGCACCGGCTTTGCCGGTTTGAACAGAAAAAGACTGTACATTGCCACATCAACCGGCATGAGAACATCGGCGCCGCGAGCGACGCCGCTGCTGAGCACGCCAAGAACAAGGGTGAATCCCTGTTCGATGGAGAGGAGAAAACCGAAAGCAATGAGTAATGATTTGTTTAAGTTCATCTTATATCATTTTTATTGCGATTTGTCATTGGCAGTTTCTGCTAACAGCGCTGCAACGCGCTCCGCCTGCCGTGCTAGCGAATAATTCATCACTGATTCTTTGGCCGCGACGCCAAGTTTCATCCGCTCCTGAGGTGAGTTGAGCAAATTTTCGATTTCTGTGCGCAGCGCAAAGGCGTTCTGGCGCGGCACGGTGATGGCGGTCTCGCCATCGCGGATGTAATCCTGCACGCCTCGGCTGTCTGTGACGATAATCGGCTTGCCAAAAGCCATGGCATTCAACAATACGAGCTGGCCGGACGACTCGTCCGCCCGTTCCAGAGGAATGACGACGATCGTGGCTGCAGCGAGCAAACGGTTAAAATTCTCTCCGTATACATCAAAAATCGGCTCAACATTGTCGGGCAATTCCAGATCAGCCAGATTGAATCGCTGGGCGGCGATTTTGACCGGACACGGTAATCCTGCTGCCGCCTTGACGAGGGTAAAATAGTCACGATTGCTGCGGCCACCGCTGAAAATATAAAAATCGTCCGATGGCGGCCGATGGTTTGAGAGCTCAATGCCGAGCGGCAAAAATTTAAATCTTGTATGACCGTTGCCGTACAGCCTCTCGAACTGCTCGGCCTCAACGGTCGAATAGACGATGACAGAATCGACGCGCTTGAGCGAGTATTTTATAAAGCCCTCTCGAAGCGTTTGATTGAGACAAGTCGGCCTCTTGGGAATGATCAGCTGCGCAATGACTATCTTGGGTCTGTGAACACGAAAGAATCGGCATAAAAACGCCAACACCAATCCCATGACAGCATGCCACGCATAGACAACATCATAGTTTTTTAGAGCAAAAAAGCCTCGGACGCTCGTCGCCACATAACTTCGCCAGAGTGCAACGACTTTTTCCAGGGTTGAATTGTAGCCCTTTCTGGTGTCATCATAAAAGATATCCGTGTCAAAATAGAGATCGAGCTGTTTCTTGAAAATCCAGTCTTCCGGCGGTTGCCAATCCATGAGCACGAGCAGTCTTTTTTTAACGACATCCATTCTTTCATTCTTATTTTCATACTATTCAGATCGATGGGCAATTCTGGCCTGCTGCCCCGCTGCCACGCAGGACTCGGCCAAATCTTTTTCAGAACAACAATCGTACCATACCCTCAAGAACCATTTTTCCACGTCACCTGGCGCCCGCTCAAATATTTTTCAGAAAGAATCTCGAATCAGATAACATCCGGCGTAAAACAAAGGAGCGGAAGCATAATTATTTTCATTATTTTCAATATATTATAAAGCCACACATCTTCAACAGCCTTTGCGAGGGTGCCGGACCAGCATGAGCCGAACGAGCTTGTTCATCAAAGTCGTCTTTTCAATATCTCGACACAAGAACAGCTCTGTATCAAAATGAAATGAAATAGACAGGATATGAACAATAACGGCGCGCGTCGGCGATGGCCGTTCAACGCGGCCGTGATTCGGTCAAGACCAATGACGCCCAGGACGATGAGAAAGCCATCGACTGGAATGCGGTAACGAACTTCGGTGAAAAAAACAGAATAAAACAGCGAGATGGTCACGATCGGAATCAGTAAAATGAGCAGCGATTTCCATTCATTGCGCAGTGCGAAAATCCCGAGAATGGAGAAAAACAGCAGGGGAGCAAAAAAAAGCAACGAGAGTGCATTCATCGCCCGGCTCAAGCGAGCGGACGTTGTGATGCGCTTGACGGTTGGCGACCAGAAATTGAGAAACTCTGGCACAACATGTTTGCACAGGAAACGAAGCGGATTTGTCGTGATCAATGCCAGCAAGCTGACTGGATTTTCCTGTAAAAACAGATCGACGATTTGAACTGACCGTACCGGACGACCTTTTTCAATTTTCCAGAGGTCGGCCTGCATCCATGGATGCAACCAGATCATGTAACCATCGGCGTCCAGGCGCGGCTGATTGAGATGAAAAAGTATGGCAACGCGACTCACGTCCCCCGGCTTGATCGTGGGTGGATAAGAGAGAATGAACGACTGAGCTGAGCCTGATGCTGCAAAGACCGCCGAATAGTCCCATTTCCCGTCCGTGTCGCGCAATTCAATGGCTGCGTCCCCGACCGACAGGGATGCAGAATGAAGAGACGCCCGATCATTCATCGAATCCAGCAAAGAAGCGCCATCCAGCATCACCTGCAAGCGTCGCACCTGCATGCTGTCACCCCCTTTGAAAATGAGGCCATAGTAGGAAGAGTCAGGCCAGATGAATGGCTCGTTGACTTTCAGCACTGCAATGAGCTTGTCATCGACAAAACAGTCGAACTGCGGAGTATCAGCATCCTGAATGACATTGACCTTAAATTGTCCGGCCGGGAATTGGGTCGCTTTTTTACTGTCCTGGATGCGGAACTGCAGATCGATAAGATTGAAGACGCTTTTCTCGGCCAGACAAGCGCGTCCGGGTGACAGGACGCGGAAGACAGTCCAGTTCCGGATGGTCCAAGGCGTCAGCACGATGATGATGATAGTCGCCGCACTCGCGATATGCCCGATCTTTTTAAGCCGGCTCTTTTCGGCAAAAAAGGCCATCCATGCTGCGAACAGGAGCGCACTTGGCAGCGCTGCCGGCAGAGCAGCGATCGCCACTCCCAGCGAGACGGCGGAGAGCGAGAGCCATCGCAGCTGAAAGCTCGACGCATAACGGAGAAAAAAGTAAAGCGCCAGCGTCAGCAGTAGAGCGAACAGCTGAGTGACATAAAGCAGTCCGGATATATAAATAAAAAAAGGATAGACAGCGCCGAAGGCCAGCGCCAGCCATGCGACTCGAGGACGCAACAGCATGACAATGCGATAGAGAAAATACAACTGCAGCAAAGAGAAAAAGGCCTGCGCCATACGCACGATCAAAAAGCTTTTGCCAAACAGCGCATAAATTCCTGCCAGGAAGAGGGGATACACCGGTTCGAGGCAATAGTGGTCGTATTCGCCATAATAATGAAGGCTGCTGCCGAAGGTGCCGTTTTCGAGGATGGCGCGTGCGGCTTGATCATAATGTACTGTATCATAAAAATAAGATCGATCCTCCAGAGTCAAAATATAGCCAAAACGCAACAAGCCTGCCAGGAGGATCAGGAGTGTGACATGTCTTTTTTGTACGAAATCGAAATACTTTATCATGTATATTAATAGTTTTGTTTTTCAGACTCTGTCATTTTGTTCAGCATGGTCCATGTCTTGTCGATCTCTGTTATCAGATAGACCGTGATAGTGGGCTGAATCTTTGGGTTTTTGCTTGTAAAAGTGACCAGCTTTTTCATGTGTTTGTCCAGCCAGGCAAAAAATTCCAGCCGATCCTCGGTGATCAGGGGATGCCGGCGCTGTGTGTATTTCCATTGGAAAACCTGTCGGGTGAAATCATCCGCAACATAGTAGAGGCTGTCCCTGCCGGCAGCAAATGTGAAGAATTTTTCCCTCTCGCTGCGCGATTTGGACGTCCAGTTCGTCTCATAGACCTGGTAGCCGTCATCGCGCGTGAAAATCATTGGCGGAAACGATTCGACAGCCGCGGCGCTGCCTTGCGGAACATGCTGTCCGAACCATTCAGCCGCCGCCGTTCGGGGGTCCTTTTGCGCCAGCGCCCGATGATAGTCGAGCACGGCGAAAGCCTGGTTGAGCGAGAAAAAAGTCAAAATCAGCGACAGCAAGAGGACCTTCACTCTCGGGCGTATCTGCCCGAGAGTTTCCCAGATCAGCACCGATGCGGCCAGCAGCAAAAAGGGAATGATGGGCAAAATGTGTCGCATAGCTTTTATCGACATTTTTTCAAACAGCAGATACATGGGCACGGTGCAGACGAGTATGAAGAGATCCTGCCGTCGATGTTTCATCAAAAGATAGATAAGGCCGACGGCCGCGGCGAGCGTCAACAATAGGCCGAAGGTTTCGGGGATCGAATTCGGATAGAAAACACCGAATCCATCGGATTGGTCACCGGTCCAGTAGGACAAAAATCCGCCGCCACTGCCGATCTTGCCGACTTTTTCAAAGCGACGCGTGCCGAGAATGCCACCCCACGTTTCATGAAAATCAAGCCAAACAAGCGGACAAGCGATCAGAAAGGAGACGACACCCGCAGCAGCAGCTGACCAGAGTTTTTTATCCCCTATTTTGCGCAGCCATTGTCGCAGCGGAAACTGTGCAAAATGAGCAAAGAAAACCGGGAAAACAAGCATGACCATGCTGAACTTTGTCGCGACGGACAGGGCTGCAAAGACAGCGGCACCAATATAGTGGCGCGCCGCACCCGCCTGCATGATGCGGACGCAGAAATAGATGCAGAGCAATCCCCAGAAAGCGGCCGGGACATCAACAGTGCCGAAATGTGAATTGCGGACGTGCAGAAAATTAACCGCCAAAAACAAACTGCTGAGCAGGCCGATCTTTTGCGAATAGATCCTCTTGCCAATCAAGTAAATGATGAGCACGGAAAGGGCGCCCATCGCCGCAACGAGCAATCGACTCTGTAAAAAAAACTGAAAGGGCTCGGCCTCATATAGCGCTTTCACAACCGCCAGCGATTCGATGCGGCCGCTCAGCAGGCCGAGGCTGATGCAGGCGCCCATCACCATGGCCAAAAGATAGGTATGAAACGGCGGGTAGACACCGATGCCAAAATAGGCGTCTTTGTCCATGAATTTCGTGGCCAGAAGACGGCCGGCCTGGGTGACCAGTTTGGTCTCATCCGGATGGTAATTGCAGGGCCTGCCAAAATCGATGCCGTATAAACGCAGGTAAACGGCGATCAGAAGGATCGCCATCAGCAGAACGACCGTCAAATGTTTTTTCGCTGCGCGCATCATCTATTTCTTCGCCACCTGGCGAAAAAGGGATTCATACTGCTGAGTGATTCGCTCCCAGTTATAGTTGGCACGAACACGCTGCAACACAACGCGGCGACGTTCCTCAACAAGCTTTGGATTGTCGAGCAAATACTGCATCTTGTTCACCACATCCTGCTGATCGGTCCGTGAAAAATAGACGCCCGCATCGCCGAGCACTTCGCGATGCTCCGGAACATCATTTGCCAGTATGCAATTGCCATATCCCATGCCCTCGACCAGGGCCGGATGCGTCCCTCCCACTTCTGTCGCCTGGATATAATAATAGGCATTGCTCTGCAACTGCTTGTATCCTTCGCCAAAAACATAGCCGGTAAAAATAATGCGCGGATCAGTTGTTTTTTTGAGATTGGCGATATAATTCGTACTATAGGGCGCATCACCAACCATGACCAGCTTTTTAGTGGTATTGACCTTTTCAAAGGCGCTGACGACGCGATGCGCGTTGTTCTCCGGCTCCATTCGACTGACATACAGCACATAATCACGCGACTGCAGATTGTAGCGCTGCAGGATGGTCGTGCTGCGGATCTCTTCTTCCGGAGCGCCATAAGGAATAAAGGTTGAATCTTTATTAAACTTTTCCTTGTAATATCGTTGCACATCGAGCGCATCTGTGACAATTTTACTAGGCAAAAAGGTAGCCATAAACTCGGATATCTTGTAAAATGCCTTGCCAGCCCAATTCCACTTTTGGCGCTTCCACTCCAGGCCGTCGACATTGAGCACGACCGGCTTGCGCATGAGCCGGGGAATGATGGTGAAAATGGCGTTGGCGCTGTTACAGATGAAAACCACATCATAGCGGGTAAAAAAGCTGTGCACAGTGCAGATAAATGTGTGCACGACCGTATCCAAATATTTGTGACTGATGGTCGGCAAGATTTTTATGCGCACACCTTCATAGTAATCATCATCATAGTCGATCATATTGGACCGCCCGTAGACGGTCACCTCGTGTCCCCGCCGCACCAGGCGCGGCGCGAGATTTTCGATAAATGTCTCGAAACCGCCATAATTGGCAGGGATGCCGCGCGTGCCCATTATTGCTATTTTCATTCTGAAATCACTACCTCTGTCATAGAAATTCCTGGAGTCGTTTTTTCTCTTTTCATCATTCTGACAAATCCGAGCAAATCGTCGCGATCGATGAGCCACAGTGTCACCAAATAAGCGGCAGATGCTATAGCGACACCGGCTAATAATACGACCAAATCCGGCAAATTGAAGACAACTTTGCAGTAGCGCACAGCCAGCGCGATCAAAACCATGATGCTCGTCGCAATGGCGCTGCCGGCCAGAGAGCGACAAAATTCGGCTGGTGAAACCGAGATCTGTTTGTTGGTGATATGCTGGATGATCGGAAAGGTGACGACATAGAGCATCGTGAACGCCGTCGCCACGCCAACGATGCCATATCGGGCGCCATAATAGACAGCCCCAACCAGCGGGAGCAGGTAGAAGAGGTTCCACTTCAATTCAATGTCCGGGCGTCCGACAGCCATCAGGACAGAGTTTTTTATCGTGCCGACCGATTTGAGCATAGCCATGGGCGTCAGTATGACGAGCGGTCGCGCCATCGCGAACCATTTCTCACCCAGCACGATGATGACGAACTCGTTCGCAAAAACAGCGACGCCGGCCAGAACTGGAAACGTGATGAGTGATATATATTTGACCGCCTCGAGGTAAGCTGCCTTGAACTTGTCAGGATCATTCTGCAAAGAAGAGAAAGCGGGAAAGATAACTTTGGCGACAATGCTGGATAGACGCGTCACCGGCAATTTCACCATATATAGGGCAAAATTATAAACTCCCAGCGCAGCGCTTCCCAGGACACGGCCGATGATAGTGACATCCACATTGGTGATGAGATAGATCGCGCCGTCGTTTGCCAAAACAGTGCTGCTGAAAGCGATATACTCTCGCAATTCAGCAGACGAAAAATGCAGCATGGGCCGCCATTTGCAAATGAACCACAGCACCAATACGGTGATCAGATCCCGAGCCAGCACATTGGCCACAAGGCTCCAGACGCCAAATCCCATCAATGCAAGGACGATGGCCAGCACGCCTCCTGCCAGTGTAGCGGACACTTCGACGACAGCCAGCTGCTTGAAGGCCATCTCGCGCGTGAGCAATGACTTTTGCACAATGCCAAAGCCGCCGATGAGGAATCCCAAAGCAATGATCGCAACGACAGGCTGGACAATTTCTTGCCGAAAAAAAACTGCCAACGGGAATGAGGCGATGAAAGAAATGAGATAGAGCAGCAAGCCAAAGCCAACACTCGTCCAAAAAAGGGTGGAAAGATGCGTCTCGGCAAGATCTTTATTTTGCACAATCGACATGCCCAGGCCTTTATCATTCACCATGACGATCGCCACGGTGATGATCGCCGCCATGCCGACAATGCCAAAATCATCCGCTGAGAGAAGACGCGCCAGGATGGCCATCACCACGAAAAGGACAAGCTGCGTGGCCATGCGGGCCATTCCTGACCACAACACACCGGAGACGGTTCTCTGCTTGAGTGAACTCATTCGTCTTTGACCTCTCCCGATAAATTGTTCTCCGCCTGCGAGTGAGACACCAGCTGAAAGATGTCAACCGTGTACTTGGAGCCAGTAACGCTCAACACTTTTTCATAGTAGAGCGCAACTTGCTCGAGCATATAATCCCGGTGACGCAAAAATTTTCTCTCCGTGTAACCGTCCATGATGATGAATCGCGGCGGATTCTTGGCAAAAGCGGATTCAAAATCGGCGTAGCGATGCTTATAGAACTCGGTGGCATGCGGCACATTCAAATAGGGCGCGAGACCGGATTCGAACGTCCAGATGGCGCCGCCGCTCAAGATTTCGTCGGAGGGTTGACCATTCGCACTCAAATAGCCGGCGACCTTGTCGAGGGTCGCTGGCGACCAGACCGCTTCGTAGCGCGGACCGATGAGGTGACCGGAATAAAATGCGGCATAAAAAAATGTGACAAGGAAGAAGAGGCGCCTCAGCTGGATTTTGCGTCTGACGAGATTCGCAGCGGTCAACGTGACATACAGGATGGCAATGACCAAGATAAACCGATACAGGTCGGCCAGTCCGAGTCGCTTCAGCAGCAGAGCGCTCGCACCGCTCACACTGATGCCGATCAGCATCAGGAGAGCTGTTGCTGCAAACGATGCTCGCGGCCGGTGGAGACAGATATAAAAAAGAAAAGCTGTGCCAACACTCAGGACAAGATAGCCGACCATGCCGGGGCTGACCTGCCAAAAAAGGCGCTGCAAGCCATAGATGCTCAGAAAAGTGACTATTGCCAGAGACAGTGAACGCCAATTTGACCCCGGATTCCGCAGAGCATCAACAATGGCAACAGATCCCAGCAGCAAGAGGGGTGGCAAAAACTCGGTAAAATACTGGGTGTAAAATCCTCGACTCGCCGTTTGATACAGATAAAGCAGTACAGCACATGCAAGCCAAAAAAGGGATAAAAGAATGGCGCGTCGCTGCTGCGTTCCCTTTGCAAATCGATTTGGGAAAAAGAGAGCGAGGGCGCCGAAGACGATAAAGAGTGAAAATGCCAATGCATGATGCCAGGAATCGAGCGTATAGCTCATATCCTGATCGAGAATGCGAAAGCCGGCGCCATCGACAATGCGGTATTGTTGAGGCAGCCGCCCCAGCAAATGCAGCGCGCGATTCCAGACCAGGTTGAGCGGATTGAGCTGGGAGAACAAGATCTCCGGCAGGCGCATGTGCCGAAGATAAATTAGAATTGTGACGGCTGTGATGCTGAGATAACCTGCCACATAGAGCACGACATTCTTCACAACATCTTGTCGTGCAAAGAGCAAAAAGAGAATCGTCGCCAGAGGGAGGTAGAGAGCCGGCTGACGAACGTAAAATGCCAGCGCTGCCAGGAGCCCGGAAAAAAAGATAGACATGGCCCCTTTTTCCAGCCCATGCAATAGAAGCAACATGCTGGCTGTCGCCAGGAGAATGGTCAGTTGCTCTGTTTTCACGATCGTCGACCAGATCACCACAAGAGGCAACAGTGAATAAATGAGCGCAGCAATCAGACCGACAGCAGCGCCGAACCATCTCTTGCCCAGCAAATAAAGCAGACAGGTGACGCCCAGCGAAGCCACAAGGGGCATCAGTCTGGCTGCAGAAAGGGTGCTGCCGAACACCTTTAAAAACAGCGCCAGAACCAATACATAAAACGGCTGCCTGGAGCCGAAATCAGCCACAGGCACCTGGCCTTCGAGCCATAGACGCGCATCGAGCAAATGCGCCCCTTCATCCGGATTGATCCAGCGGAACTGCAGAAGGATGACCCGGACCGCCAGACCGGCGAAAAGTATGAGTGCCAGCACAAGGAGAGGATGGACTGCACGTTTAGTCGCAGTGATGTGATTTTTATTCAGCATAATGCAGGATCAACTCCCGATAAGAAAGGAGGCCTATTTTTTTATCATCGACCATCTTTTTTATAACACATTTGCACAACGCGTCGGTTTCCTCTTGACGCTGGACATTATAGCTGCCAATATCCTCCTGGCTGACATATCCAGGATGACACATCAGCTCATTCAGTCCCGGCTTTAAATTCTGCAAGATTTTTTCCAGTGCTGCGAGCTTGTTTTTACGCACCATCAAGTCAGAGCCCCAGAAAGTCTGAGGACGAGCTGTTGTCGGGCTTGGCGCCATCAGCCAGATGGCGCAATGTTGTATATATGCAGCCAGCGACTGTCGCCGGTGCGGCCTATTCAGTTGGCGAAACGGCAGCATCTTCATTCTGCCCAGCGACCGCGCGAGTGGCGCTATAGCCCTGACGGCGTGGATGTGGTGATGCCCATCATAATGATCCAATTTAAGGCCGTATTCAAGGCACTTTTCCATCTGCGCGGCCAGCTCTCTTTTCATCTCCTGCTCGCGAAAACATCCTGTGATCAAGCGATGATAAAAAATGAATTTCCCGTAGAATTGGCCACTCCTATCAACCAGAGAGGGCACGCAGGAGCAATCGCTCACCGGTCGACCCTCGGTCAAATTGAAATGGATGCCGACCGGCATGTCGTAGAGATTGATCAACTCAGCGGCGTCAGCAAAAGCCGGGAAGTTGACCAGTAACGACGCGCTGGTGACGATGCCGTTGTGAAAGGATTCGACAATGCCGCGATTGATCTCACACGTGCGACCAAAGTCGTCCGCATTGACGATAAGGGATATCATCTCGACTGATCTCTGCCATTCAACGCTGCCGCATAAAAATGATACAGGTTTTGCAGACAAGTTTCCGAGTTGAAAACAGCCTGCACGCGGCGGCGACCGGCCGCGCCCATCTCGTTTCGCAGTCTTTGATTCCGCACTAACAGGTCCAGAGCGGCGGCAACGCCCGCGACATCTTTTGGCTCTTTCAAATAGCCCGTCACTCCGTCCACTACCAGTTCCGGGATGCCGGATATTCCCGAAGAGACCACGGGCAGCTCCATCGCCATCGCCTCAGCGATGACATTGGGGATGCCATCGCGATCGCCATCGGCCAAAACCACGCATGGCAAGGCAAAGATATCCGCTCTCTCATAGTAAGCGACGATCTTTTCCGGAGAAAGCGAACCCAATAGCTCGACCTGCTCCTGCAAACAAGCTGTGTCTATCAACCGCGCAAGATCTTTGAACAATGGACCATCACCGATGATGCGGCAGATGAATTCTACGCCTGCATCCCGCAGCTGAGCACAAGCCGAAATGAGAAAGTCAAAGCCTTTTTTCGGCACCAGCCGCCCAACTGACAATATTTCAGCGGTCGTATTGACTGGCCTGCCGGAGCGTCTGAATTTTGCTGTATCAACACCGTGATAGTGCACCTGAATCTTGTCAGCGTCAAGATCGACTTTATCGAGCAACGCCGCCTTGTTATAGGCGGTACATGTCAGGACGAATTGCGCCTCCTCCAGTTTTTCGCAAAGGTTTGCCGGCGCTGTAAAAATATCATAGGCGTGCGTCGTCACGCCAAAGCGCAATCCCAGAATTTTAGCGGTCAATAGACTAAAGGCCGCCGCTGCATCGGCAAAGTGCGAGTTGATGAAAGAGATGCTATCACGTTTCATCCTCTTTGCCAACACAGGAGCCAGTAGAAAATGGAGCAGCAGATCCTGCCGTTGCGCTTTGGACACATCCTCCCGGCGCAAAAGACACAAGACTGTTTTGATAAAAGATATCCGGCGGCTACGCCTTTTCATGGCAAAGAGCAGAGTGCGCCAATAGCGGCGTGGCGCTGTGACGATAAAATAGAGATGTGACAAAACAAGCGCGCCGGCGCGCGCATGCGGCAAGATGTAGGTCACATGGTCGGGTCCTTGGCACTGTCCGCCCTCAGGACGAAATAATGAATAGATGCGCAGAGGCAGTCCGAGCGCCTGCAATCCCAGCATCTCTTTCTTTATAAATGTCTGCGACAGGACCGGATACGCGTTGTGCACAAAGCCAATATTTATCGGTTGTTCAAAGCTCATTCGATTCAGCTCTTTTTCAAATAGCGATCCAGTTTATCGCGATAATAGTCCACGGTATATCGGACGCCGGCAGCCAGGTCAATTTTAGGCTGCCAGCCAGTCGCACCCTTGAACTTGGCAAATGTCGCGACAAATCGGCGGATGTCAATGCACTCGCGTTGCGGCGGAAACGGTATGTGCACATAATTGCCTCGACCGACGGCATCAATGACTTGCCTGACCATATCGATAAAGTGAGATTCCACACCGGAGCCGATGAAAAAGATCTCATCATTCGCGGTCGAGCTCAAGCCGGCGCGAACAAAGGCATCGACAACATCATCAATATAGATATAGTCGCGAGTTTGCATGCCATCGCCATAGACCGTGATATCTCTGCCGGTCATGGCGTTCTGGATGAACCAGTTGAGAATGCCGTAAAAACCGTGCTCCATCTGACAACGAGGACCATAGACATTGTTCAACCGCAAGGACACAACCGGAAAATTAAAAATGTGCCCATACAAAAGGAGGTACTTTTCAGCAGCCAGTTTATTGATGCCATAGACATCTGTCGGCTCGGTCGGATGCGCCTCATCCACCGGCAGGTAAACCGGCTCGCCGATCTGGCCGCGACTGCCGGCATAGACGACCTTGGCGCGCCTCTCTCCTCTGGCCAGCACTTTGCAGAGGTTGAGCGTGCCGATGCAATTGATATCGGCATCCAGTTCCGGCGAGGCCATGGAGATCTCCCGTCCCACCTGCGCTGCGAGATGAAAAATAATATCTTTTCCACGCGCATGGTGCTCCAGTTTCTCTTCATCCCGAACATCACCGATCACGACCTGCACGTCATCGCGTATGCCGTCGAGGTTCGCCCAGTTCCAACCATAGGGATCAAGGCAAGCGTCGTAGATGGTCACCCGAGCGCCTTCCCGCACCAGGCGATGTGCCAGGTTGCTGCCGATGAATCCCATGCCGCCGGTGATCAGTATCTGCCGGCCATTCAATTTTGCAGATTCATTTTCCATTTGAATTCATAGTCCTCAGAATAGTGGCAAATCCTTGACCCAACTTTTCCATCGTGCAATGGTTTCTGAAAGCATCGTATCCGCCCTCTGCAATCTTGTGACGCAGATCCGGGTCACTCTTTAATATTATAATAGCTTCCGCCAGCGCCCTCGGATTGGCGCGTTCGACGAGATAGACGCTCTGCCCATGCGTGAGCAGTTCCTGGACCGGCTCATTTCTGCCGGTGATGAGCGGCTTTCGCATGCCGATGGATTCAATGACCTTGTTCGTCAAAACGCGCAGCATGCGATCATTCTCGCCAAAAATTCCCAGACAGACATCAGCGCGCGCCATATAATCCGCCAGCACCTCATAAGGCACGGGATCAATAAATGAGACGTTCGTCAGCCCCAGTTCGCGCGCGAGTTGCAGATCAGCGTCGTAAGTGATGCCCTTGCCAATGATCTGAAAGCGCACATTCGCATGACGCAGTATATGCGCCGCCTGCAGAATGTATTTGACGCCGTGGAACGGCGCATATTCACCGTGAAAATGCACGAGGAACGCGCCTGTCGTTTTATCAAGGCGGCGCGGATAGATCGCGCTGTCGTCCGCTGCCAAAAAGATGCGCTGAAACTTGGCCGGATCGACGTGAAACTTTGCAGCAAAATCGCGAATGTGATCATTTGTCTCGAGCACCAGCCGGTTTGACATCCGACAGGCAAGCGTATCACTCCATTTATAGAAATGCGCCTTGAGGCTCCTGGCGTCGGCTGCCTTGCGGTCGTTCACCATTGTGTCGAATGTGGCAATATACATATCGAACAGAATGGGCTTCCAGGTCAATAGTTTGATGAACGGCAATATGAGCTGTCCATAAAAACCGACGATGATGACGTCGCACTTTCGCGCTAGACGGACGGCGCGCCAGAGCAGTCGCGGGTAATGGGCAAAGGATTTATTCGGCGGGAAACAACCGATCACATCAAAGCCCTGCGCTTTGAGCGCTTTATAGACGATGCGTGTCCGGGAATAGCTCTCTTCTCGACCAGCGACGTATAGAATCCTCATCCGCGTATCACTTTCCCGACGATCCCGAGTGCTCCATTTTCTTCAATCTATAGAGCGCATCTTCGATGAGGCGCCTGTTTGAGCCGATCATGTCAGCCATCAGGCCAAAGACAAAAACTTGAAAACCAACGATGAGCAGTACAGCGGTCAATATCAATGATTGAATGTGGCCGGCACCGCCACTGGTGATATAAAAATAGACAAAGCGAAGACCGATGAGCAAGCCGAGGCCGAAGAGTATGGCGCCAATAAAAGAGAACATTCTCAGCGGCTCGTACATGGTATAGATCCGTGCGATGGTGCCAATAGAACGTTTAATATAGCTCCAGTTACCGCGGAATAGCCTCGATTCACGCAATTTGCCATTGGTGCGAATCGGGACGTGCGAGATGGCCAGGTTCTTCTTCCCGGCTTGAATGATGGTTTCCAGGGTATAGGTGAATTCGGAAACGACATTCATCTGCAGTGCAGCTTCGCGCGACAAGGCGCGGAATCCGCTGGTGGCATCCGGGACAGAAGTATCCGATACGTGGCGAACGACCCAGCTTCCCCATCTTTGCAGTCTTTTTTTGAACCACGAAAAATGATGAATGCCGTTGGTCTGTCGATCACCGACAACCAGCTCTGCCTCGCCTTTGAGAATCGGCTCAACGAGCTTTTCAATATCGGCGCCCGCGTATTGATTATCAGCATCTGTGTTGACAATGATATCAGCGCCGAGCCGAAGAGAGGCATCGAGACCTGCCATGAATCCTTTTGCCAGGCCCTTGTTTTTGGGAAAACTGATGACATGATGTATCCCAAGTTCGCGCGCCACTTCGACGGTCCGGTCGTCGCTGCCGTCATTGATGATCAGATATTCGATCTCATCAATGCCATTGATCTGACGCGGCAATTCCGAAAAAGTGAGAGGAAGTGTCTTCTCCTCGTTGTAACAGGGTATTTGTATGATGAGTTTCAATTTTTTATTCAACTATTTCTTCAATGTTATATTCTCTAATTTGTCGGGCGTGGGTAAAAATGATCATTTCTCCCAGCAAGCCGATGGCGATCATCTGCAGGCCGATCACCAGGCAGACCGTGCCCAGCAATAGTATGGGGCGCCCGGCAATGCCGCCAAAACCCAGAATGCGGTAGATGAACAGATAGAGATCGATCGCCGCGCCGACAACGGCCATGATAGCGCCGCCAAAACCGAGAAAATGGAGCGGCTTTTTAGAATATCGGCTGAGAAAGACGACGCTGATCAAATCAAGAAATCGACGAACATAATCTTTGGCTTTGAGCGATTGATCAAATTTACCAGGCAGTTGCTCGACCGGCTCTTCGACCACCTTGTATCCCTGACGGCTCGCCAGCAGCGGCAAAAAAGAGTTGAGTGCGCCATAAAACGGCACTCTCTCCAGCACGTCGCGTCGCACAGCGAACACGCCGCTATTGATGTCGCGCAAATCGAGCTTTGCAATCTTGTTGGTGATTCGATTGAATATCTTTGAAACAAATTGATTGAGACCCGAGTCGCGCCGTGGAAAACGCGCACCGACAACGACGTCAGCATGCGCCAGTCGGTCGACCAGACGGCTCAGATCGCGAGCATTCACGCGAACGCGAGAGGTGTAAAAGACGATCCAATCGCCCAGCGCTGACTCCATTGCCGCTTCCAGCGCGGATGACTCGCCAAAGGCTGTACGCAATTTGATGAGGTGCGTGTTCGGTGATTTTTCGCCGATCTCTTTCAGCATTCGCCAGGAGCTGTCCGTGCTGCCATCATCCACATAAATGATTTCAAAAGAGGACTCGCTATCCTCCTGCATGCGTCGCAGATCAGAATTCAGCTGTTCCAGATATTCCTTCTGATTCTTGATCGCCACAATGACAGAAACCAAAGGTTTGGCTTTTGCCATGTGAATATCTATTTCGTTTGTATGCGGCAGCGCCATATCAAATCCCTTTGTTATTCCAAACTGAACGGACGACGTTCGCCATTATCAACAATCATTTTGCCGACGAGTCCCAGGCTCATGAACATGAAAGAAGCGGCCCAGAGCAGCACTGTCATGCTGATGGATATATTCAAGGTCGCGACGTCAATCCTATTGAGGACGATCTGCGCAAGTGCGCGAAAAAATGTCACTGTTCCGGCCGCTCCGGCCAGAATCGAAAATTTGGCAAAAAAGCTGAGCGGATTTTGCAAATGCTGCATGAGCAGTCGAATCGTCAGCAAATCCATGATGACGCGAAAGGTGCGGCTCAAATTATACTTGGATGTGCCGTAGCGCCGGGCATGATGCCGGACAGCCATCTCAGTGATCCGGGCGCCCTCCATGCGCAGCAGCGCCGGTATGAAACGATGCAGCTCACCATAGAGAGAAATACGTCGCAACAAGTCGCCGCGAAAGGCCTTGAGCGAACAGCCGGTGTCGTGCAGCTTGACATCCGTGACCGAACAGATGATGTGATTGGCAATCTTGGACGGCAGCAATCGTGATACCATTTTATCCTGGCGATTTTTCCTCCAGCCACTGACCACGTCATAGCCTTCGTTGAGCTTGTCGACGATCGCGCGGATATCGCGAGGATCGTTTTGCAAATCACCATCTATGGCCACGACCACATCGCCGCGGCTGGCTTCAAAGCCCGCTGCCATGGCGGCCGACTGGCCAAAATTGGCCCGGAACAGGATGACCAAAAGTTCCGGATGGTCACTGGCCAGACGGCGCATGATGTCGCGGGTGCGATCCATGCTGCCATCATCGACAAAGATGACTTCATACGACTGGCCGAACTCGTCCAACGAGCTTTTCAACACCTGCCATAGCCGTTCGATGCTCTCCTCTTCATTGAAGAAAGGCACGACGACCGAGAGATAAGGTTTTTCTTTCTTTTTCACTTGCATCGAAAGTCAGAGGCCTGTTACAATTACATTTTTGATATCGCCGTTTTTCTATAGCCAGTAGACTTGCGCAACATCCAGACTGTGAACAAGACCGGCATCAAGACAAAGAGCTCTATGGAAACGGCCTGCAAATTGTGCATATTGAACAAGCTCGGAAAAAACAGACTCGAGTCCGAGCTGCGAGTTACATCTGAAAACAGCAGAACCGGAGAAATGACAAATTTCTGTGAAAATGGCCATCCTATCGGACAGCCAAAAGGTTCTCTCCTGTCCACTGCCAGACAATCCAGGATCACATGACTTATACCAGCAGAGATGAAAATGGCGGACGAAAAAATGATATTCTCATCCCGCCATTTTGCATAAATGACCCCGCCCAAGAGTCCGGCAATGACGACAAAAGCAAAACTGTGCGTAAACAGATGATGATATCGATTCGGATCACCAGTAAAAAAGCCAAATAGAAAATCAGAATCCGGCAACAGAGCAAAAAAGAGGATAAAAAGGTAAAAGAGAAAATCATCTCTGCTTCTTTGTGACTTGCATAAAATCGCCGCTGCGAGCATGTGTCCTATGGGAGTTGGCATAAAAGGTTGTCATTTCGAGCATGAATTTCCGATTACATTTTCAACTGTCCATGAAACGAAACTGAGTATAATAGCGCATTAGCATAAAGAATGCCAAAGATACACTCCCTCCGGGCAAAGTGGTTTTGCATGGCCGCATAGAGATAAAATATTGTTTTATATAATTTTTAGGCAATCATTAAAATGAGCTGATTGAACGGCATTCTCTTTTTCTTTGCTGACGGTTGTCTGCAAACGGACAGTGTGTATAGCCAGAGATGCAACAGATAATGACAGTTACAGTTTGCAAAAATTGTTTAATCCTCAAAGGGGCAACCAGAAGGGATTGGCCTGATTGAGTTGATATGGGAAATTGATAAAATATCGAAGGAGATTGAGGATGGATCGGCGATCTTTTGATCTGAGATCAAAGATCGCCGATCTTTTATCTGGAATCACTGTTATTGCATCAACAGCATCTTGTTCACCACCACATCGTAGGATGTTTCCACTTTGTAGAAATAGACACCGCTGCTGAGATTCGCGCCATCGAATTGAACCGTGTGTTCGCCGGCGGCATGTTCCTGGTCCGCCAGCGTCGCCAGTTCACGGCCAGTCATGTCGAATACAGTGACCTTCACATGCGACGCAAGCGGAACTTTATAAGCGATCATCGTCGTCGGATTGTAGGGATTCGGATAGTTTTTTGCCGACAGGGCAAACACTTTGATGGCCTTGTCGCGATCCTCAACCGACAAATTGTAGGGATCGACGAGCTTGATGTCATCGATGTACCAGTCTTCGTTCTGACTCGCCGACTGGAAATCCGGGAACAGGGCGATCTTGGTGTACTTGAGCGATTCGATGCCGCTCAGATCAAAGATCAATTCTTCCCAGGCATTGCCGACCGTCGTATTGACAACTGTCTCGACCATGATGCCGCTGTTCTCCCACAGTTCGACCTTGAACATGAACTGCAGATCAGCAGCCGGCGCCAGCACCTTGACCCACGCTTCGCTGGTGATGGTGAAATCAAGCGGCTCAAACTTTTCGGCAATGGCAAAACCTTCCCAGCCGCAGTCAGAGACATAGAAGAGGGCGCACTTTTCACTTGGATTGACGTCATCCTTGAGCGGATTATCGACGATGAGGTATTCGCCGCCCCCTGAATTACAATCCCAAAAGTGCGTATAGGGCAATATGGTGTCGAAATCAACCAACATGCCGTCATTGCGGTAGGTGATCAAGCCGCCGCGATCCTTGCGAATGTTGTCAAAGATCCATTCTTCGCCTTCGGTCGCCTCGCCGAACGCCGGATGAATCGAGATACGGTCATAGACGCCGGCCTCAGTGCCGCTGAAATCAAAATTGAGGGTATCCCACTCGGCTGCTATCTCGGTCATGACCTCTACCATCTTGGCCTGATCCGGATTAGCTGAATTGAAAATCTTGAAGACGATTTTGCGATTCGCCGCCGGTGCATAGACATCCAGACTCATAAAATTGTGCAGCGAAAAATCGAACGGCACAAATGTTTGCTCCAGGGTGAAACCTTCGTCCGTGCAGGCAGTGGATTTGAAGGATCCCACCATATTGGCGGCATCGTCCGGATCTGCGATGATTTCAAAAACTTGCGCACCATTGCAATCGACCGAGCTCCAGGTGCGTTCGTCCGCTAACTCGCTAAAGGATGCGATTGTACCAAAGGATCCTATCTCCAGCAAGTCAATTTGCGCCGGCGCGACGCTCGCCAACACCACCAGCAGAAGGAACATTTTTGTAATGAAATTCATAAAAACCTCCAGTTAGAGTTTGTATTATTTGCGAATTACGTACTATTTAACAGAGAATAAAACACGATTTATTTCACGACTAGCGCAAGCACACGAGTCGCCGACAGGCAACTGTATCATTCACCTGCAAACGAACGATGTAGATGCCGGACGACAAATCGCCGCCGTCCAGCAGCCATGTGTGGTCGCCGCTGCCTGCATTATTTTTCGTCATTTTCCGCAAAAGATAACCTCTCACATCAAAGAGCTCAATGACAACACT
The DNA here is from genome assembly GCA_003854995.1 of Candidatus Zhuqueibacterota bacterium. Lineage (GTDB taxonomy): Bacteria > Zhuqueibacterota > Zhuqueibacteria > Residuimicrobiales > Krinioviventaceae > Kriniovivens. The sequence goes on along the minus strand of RQOI01000640.1, from coordinate 25,247 downwards.
TGATGATTTCTGCAGATGACAGCGAATCGTTGTCATGGAATTGAATGGGTTCGGGTGCACCTGCAGGCCCCATTCATTCTCCAATGTGCACTTTTTTTTTACATCGCTGCTGCTGGGGAAAACATAGTCGTTATATTTTGCAAAGAACTCTTTTCCCAGGAGAGCGGGATGAGTCGCCAGCCCGAACAGCAACGTCGAGATATCGACACCCTGAACATCCGCTGCCCGCCAGGACAGATCCTGAACGCTGAATCGCCACAGGAATTTCTTTGTGGAACCAGGGACGCTGTACACTCCCACGTTATTATTCCACAGCTCGAGCACGTCATTGAAAACCGTTGAATCCACCGGTGCAAAGCCGGCGAGGACATGCGGTGAGCAGACGTGGCCGGGATTTTCCCTGAAATTGTCCGCATGATAGCCGCTGCCGACAAATCCGGAGGCGCCGGCGCCAGTTCCCCACACGTAGAGCGGCGCGTTCGTGTTATCCGACCACCACTGTCGATCCACATGCATGGCATTTTTCAGAAATTGCCGATAATCCTGGCGCGATGTAAAGTGTGAGCAGAGATACATCGGGAACTGAATGACGAAATTGGAGAGATACTGGCCGGGTGAATCGGCGAGCAAGGGGATGCCGTTATAGATCGAGTTTGGCAGCGCAGATGCATTTTCGAAAAATTTATGCCACAGCAGTTTCGTCTGCGCATTTGCGCGCGGATCATTTTTGGCCAGCCAGGCGACGATCATATATTCGTTAAAAGGTCGAGTCTTGAGCTCGCCGCTGCCATCCTCATGGAACGTCATATAGATTTCGCCGGCGCCGGCATCAGCAGTGGCCGCATTCCAGTCCATCGAGAGATAGAGCGCATCGGCGAGTCGCGCGATTTCCGCGTCCGAAAAATAGCTCTTGCAGAAAAGAGCGCCGCATATGAGGATGGCTGTATCGATACTCGAATACTCGCTGTTCCACTCACGCGCGCCGGTCTTTAGACTAATCCAGTGGCGGAAAAAGCCATTGACCGGATTGCGCGCCGGCTCATAGCCCGGCACTTCGCCCGACATGGCGCGCAGGGTCTGCAGCGCCTGCGCCTGGGCCGCATCGCTCAACTGCAGGCTATCAGCGATGCAGAGGGAAATGAGTCCCATGCCCACGGACGCGATGGAACAGGGATGGAATTGCGCGCCCGCAAATCGAGCGGCATCCGCGTAGACGCCAATATCGTTGCGTAAAAACTGGTACAGCTCAAGAACTCCGTCAGCAATTTCGAGTAAAGCTTCTTCAATATTGTCATGGTGAGAGGCGTTTGCGAGGAGCTGTTGATCGGCCGCGGATTTCTGCGCCAGGGCAGTCGTATGGATGACGAACAAACTCAGTACCACCACTTGACGGATTTTTCCAGTCATAAAACCTCATAAAAATGGGCGCCGTAATGGGCGATTGAACATAAGAAAAATTTCCATCATTTGCAAGCCATGTTCGCAGGCAAAAGTAAAGGTCAGTTTCTGGCAAAATCGATTAAAAAGTAGCCAAGACATTACAAAGAAAACAGGTTTACTTTTTCAGCTGAGAATCTTAAATTAAGTCATGATAAAATTTTCTCAACTACCCAACAAGATCAAAACCGTCCTCAAGGCCCTCGAAAATCAGTTGCAAGGCGCCAAGACACTCCTCATTCTGTTGCACAACAATCCTGATCCGGACGCCATTGCCAGCGGCTTTGCACTTGCTGCCCTGGCAGACTCGCTCTGCGGCGTAGCAGCCACAATTGCGTATAACGGCATTCTGGGTCGTGCGGAAAATCGGGCGATGGTTTCTCTACTCGACATCCCTTTGGTGAAAACCAGCTCCATTCGCTACAGCGGATATGATCGCATCGCCATGGTGGACACCCAACCTGGCCAGGGCAACAATCCGCTTCCTGCCGGTATGCATACGCACATCGTTTTTGATCATCACGCATCCAGTGCAAACATTGATGCGGACCTTGTCGTTTACAACTCCAAACTGGGCGCCACCGCCACGCTGCTCTGCGAGCTTTTGATGGCTGCCAAAGTCGATATTAAAATCAATCTCGCGACCGCCATCGCCTATGCCATCCGATCCGAGACGCAGGAGCTTCGTCGCGAGGCGAACAAACGCGATATTCAAGCCTATCTGGCCGTCTATCCGCTCTGCAGTCTGCCGAAAATGGGCGCCATTACCAATCCAACTCTGCTGAACTCTTATTTTCAAGAGCTCGCCATTGCCCTCAATAGAGCCTGTAAATTCCGGCATCTCATCTTCATACCGCTGGGCTACGTCGATGCGCCGGAGATCATCGCTGAAATGTCAGATTTGTTTCTTCGTCGGGAGAGAACCTCGTGGGCATTGGCGGTTGGCAATATTCAGGACAGCATGTATCTCTCACTGCGAACGAATAAGAAAAATGCGCGCGCCTTTCGCGTCATCCAAAGGATCGTCGGTGATAATGAAAACGCCGGCGGGCACAATCAATTCGCCGGCGGGAAAATTGACCTTGAAAAGGCCGACGCCAGTGACATGATGCTGCTGGAGGAGGACGTTCGAACGCGATTTGCAGCTGTTTTAGGAATTAAAAACGCCAATTGGAAGCCACTCATTGAAAAGTTATAAAGAAATAGTGCTCCATTCAACCAGAGCGCTGCAAAATATCACCTTCACTCTTTTGTTATACCCTCTTACAACTATAAAGGACTTTTTCCAATGGAGAATCATCTGAACTTTCTGGATCGCCATCTCGGATCGCAAACGGGCGAGCGCGCTGACATGTTGCGGAGCATTGGCGTTGACTCGGTGCAAGAGCTGATAGAGCAAACCATTCCGCGCGGCATCAGACTGACAAAGCCGCTCGCTCTGCCGCAACCCATGTCAGAGCACGAGTATCTCAACCACATCCGCAGGCTCGGCGCAAAAAATAAACGCTATAAAAGCTATATTGGTTTGGGCTTTTATGACACCATCACACCCAGTGTCATTCTGCGCAACATATTTGAGAATCCCGGCTGGTACACGCAGTACACTCCCTATCAATCCGAGATCTCACAAGGCCGATTGGAGGCGCTGCTCAATTTTCAAACCATGGTCATGGACTTGACCGGCATGGAGCTGGCTAATGCCTCTCTGCTGGACGAAGCGACGGCGGCCGCCGAAGCGATGTCCATGATGCATCGACTGCGGCCGCGGGACAAGATCGCCACTGAGGTGAACAGCTTTTTTGTCGCGGATGGTGTCTTTCAACACACCATAGATGTCTTGAGATCGCGCGCCGAGCCGCTGGGCATCAGACTCGTCATCGGCGATGTCAAAAAGATGGCTTTTGCTGAACCCATTTTCGGTGCGCTGCTGCAATTTCCAGATAACAATGGACTGGTTTTTGAATATGCAGACTTTATCGAGGCGGCGCATGCAGCCGGATGCCTCGTCGCCGTGGCGTCGGATCTGCTGAGCCTGGCAATACTGCGGCCACCGGGAGAGTATGGCGCTGATATCGTCGTTGGCTCTACGCAACGCTTTGGCGTGCCGTTGGGCTACGGTGGCCCGCACGCTGCCTATTTTGCGACCCGTGACGAATACAAACGTCAGGTGCCGGGACGAATCATTGGTGTATCGCAGGACAGACATGGCGACGTGGGCTATCGCATGGCGCTGCAGACCCGTGAGCAGCACATCCGACGCGAAAAAGCCACCTCGAATATCTGCACGGCGCAAGCCCTGCCGGCCATCATGGCGGGCATGTATGGCGTCTATCATGGCGCCGCCGGAATTCACCATATCGCCGCGACGATTCATGCGCGCGCCCGGCTCCTGGAGGAGCAGCTGCGCGCTCTCGGGGTCGAGCAGCTGAATGACGCTTACTTTGATACGCTCCTGCTGCGACTCCCGCCAATGATGAAGGCAAAAGTTGAAAATTTAGCTGCAGAAAATCTCATCAATTTCCGCAGCATCGATTCCGGTCTCGGGATTTCACTCGATGAGACAACATCAGAGGCGGACGTGAGAGAGATTTTCAATCTTTTCGCCAGGGCATTGGAATCTGATCAGCCTTTTCGCCATGTGTTGACTGAATCTCTCAAGGCGCCATCATCCCTCATTCGCACCAGCGCCTATCTGCAGCACCCTGTATTCAATAGCTATCGATCCGAAACCCAGATGATGCGCTATATTAAATCTCTGGAAGAAAAAGACTTGTCCCTGACCAAGTCCATGATCCCGCTCGGTTCCTGCACGATGAAATTGAATCCGGCGACAGCCATGCTGCCGGTGAGCCGGCCGGAATTTTCCATTCATCCCTTCGTACCCGTCGAACAGGCGGCCGGCTACAGGCAGATAATTCAGGAGCTGGAAAAATATTTGGCCGAAATCACCGGATTTGCTGCGACATCACTGCAGCCGAATTCGGGCGCGCAAGGTGAATTCACCGGACTCATGGTCATACGCGCCTATCATCAGGCCATGGGTCAGGGGCAGCGGAATATCGTGCTCATACCCACGTCAGCGCATGGCACCAATCCGGCGAGTGCGGTGATGGCGGGATCGGTCGTCGTATTGGTGCAATGCAATGAACGCGGCGACATCGATCTTGCCGATTTGGAGCAAAAGGCTGTGCAGCATGCTGATCATCTTGCCGCTTTGATGGTGACCTATCCCTCCACGCACGGCGTATATGAGAAAGAGATCATGCGGGTGTGCGACATCATTCATAAACATGGCGGACAGGTCTACATGGACGGCGCCAACATGAATGCCCAGGTGGGCTTGACCAGTCCGGCGAAAATTGGCGCGGACGTGTGTCACCTCAATCTGCACAAAACGTTTGCTATTCCGCACGGTGGCGGCGGACCTGGCGTTGGCCCGATCTGCGCCGCCAAACATCTCGCGCCCTTTCTTCCGGGTCACAGCATCGTCAGGACGGGTGGCGAAAGCGCCATCCCGGCGGTGAGCGCCACCCCGTGGGGCAGCGCCAGCGTATTGCTCATCTCCTACGCCTATATCAAAATGCTCGGCGCCGAGGGAGTGACAGAAGCTTCGCAAAATGCGATTCTCAATGCAAACTATCTCAAAGCGCGTTTGGAAAAATATTTTCCCATCCTTTACACGGGCGACCATGGCCGCGTTGCACACGAGATGATCATCGATCTCCGCCAGTTCAAAAAATATGGCATCGAAGCGGAGGACGTCGCCAAGCGATTGATGGATTATGGCTTCCACGCGCCCACTGTCTCTTTTCCCGTACCAGGCACGATGATGGTGGAACCCACAGAGAGCGAGCCCAAGGAAGAGCTGGATCGTTTTTGCAGTGCCATGACCGAGATCTACAACGAAATCCAGGAAATTATCGATGGACGCGCCGATAAAGAGGACAATGTTCTGAAAAATGCGCCGCACACAGCGGCAGAAGGCCTGACAGATGCCTGGACGCACGCTTACTCGCGACAAAAAGCGTTCTATCCCTTGGCAAAAGTCAGATCGCATAAATTTTGGCCGCCGGTCGCGCGCATCGACAACACCTACGGCGACCGCAATCTGCTCTGCTCCTGTCCTACTTGACAGGTGCGATGATGACTTGCAACAGCGTCTTCACAAGAGGAAATTTGGAGTAAGAGGTCAGTTACTGGTAGCTGAGATTGCCAGGAATCCGTTGAGAAGAATAAGATATAAAGACAATGTCGCCTCAGTTTTCATCGCCAGACATTCTCGTTGTCCAATCTGGAATTTTGTTCTGCTGTAATTGTTACAAATGATAAATCCCTGGCATTGTGAACAAGCATGATGCTCAACCACTCATGTCCTATATTTATTCTCTGCTGTATTCTGCATGATTTGGCCAGCTCGCAGGAGATCGACTGGCCTTACGATGACTATTACGGCGAGAATATGGTCTATATTCACGCCATCGCCAATTATGAATTGCACCCATTCTGGCATGAGAAATGGGAAAAAAACCTGTTCTGCCAGAACATGATGCGGCTTAATTTTGCCAGTATTTCTAATACCGAACTCTTGTCTGATGCTCGACTTGCCCTCAATGAAGAATTATCATCGGGCTTGTGGTTTCGCTATGCTGCGACATACTATGCCACCCATCATCGGAACGAACAGGACAAGCATGTCGAGACAGGATTTGAAAAACAGATTTACCGGCCATTGTCCGTTTTTATCTATGGGGATCCGCATTTTGAAAAGGAAGAAATCGACGTCCAATATGGTCTCTCTCTCACCAACAAAAGCAGGACGAACTATCTCAGGCTTGCTTACAGAGACATCGATGTGTTTTGGAATGACAAAAACAATATAAAAAGCCGTGACATGAAAAAGCCATGGCAATTTGTCTGGGAGACAAACCTGACGGTCGGGCCTTTTCGATTTTTCAGTCAAGGCCAGTACGATGACGGCAGCGAGCGATCTTTTGTGGCAACAGAGGGGCGAGATCGCTTTTCGCAGCGGAAGAAAATGGACGACCTGGTCTTCAAGCTCTTCTACTACCGCACGCACCGTTCCTTCATCGAGGCGGCATACTCTCGCTACCATTTCGAGGAAGAAAAGGCCTTTGCCGCTACGGACGACCATTACAGCTATCAAAATGAGATTGAGCTGATTAAAATTGGCTACATCACGCCGGTCAGCGACAACTCTAACGTGCGTTTTGGTGCGCATGTGGTCATTCAGGATGCCGGATCAACGGGCTATGGCGCGCACGACTATCATCATGCGGAATTCATCCCATTCTTTTTTGCCGAAAGGTGTCTCGGGCCCGGCGTCGTTGAGGCCGGGTATATGGGATCCATGCAAAAGTGGGACTATGTCGGTTTATTCGAGATCACCCATCCGCATCAAAGTGGCTATGTGGACAAGATCAAACTGGCTTACACATTCAATTTTGACAATCGAGTCTATCTTCAGTTTGCTGTCAGTCACGTCACGACCATCTGGGGATTTGGCGGCGGCAATGTGCAATTTTGGCTAGAGCTCTGATTTCCCCCAGCCATCAAAAAATGAAAGCAAGTTTTCATTTCATCTTTATGACACAAACAGTTATATTCTTCATCTCTGTCTGATCATACTAAAACATAGACGATGAGGCCCGCATGAAAATCCACACTCTATTGGCGTTCCTTTTCTTGATGCCGAGGATGATGGCGGCACAAAATAGTATCATCAACACGCATTATAGATCGCTCGAAGAGATGTTGCCGACTTTTGAGAATCCGTCGTCCGATTTTCGCCCCACACCATTATGGGTATGGCACGACCGCCTGGATAAAAAAATGCTCGCTCGAGATTTGCAGCATTTCAAAGAGAGCGGCCTGGGCGGCGGCTTTATGCATCCCCGCTACGGCCTGATAACCGAGTATCTGTCCGATGAGTGGTTCGAGATGGTCGAATTCAGCGTTCAGGAGGCGAAACGCCTCGGCCTGAAAGCGTGGATCTATGACGAGAACTCTTTTCCCAGCGGCTTTGCCGGCGGTTGGGTGCCCGAATTGATGCCCGAATCGGCACATCAGCCGGTCGCCTTGACCATGGCAAGAGCGCAGTCCGTTCCAGTCGGCGATTTCGGCGTCATCTTGAGAGAAAAGGATGAGGCGTACATCGACGTCACCGCGGTGGTGCAGCCCGGTGACAGCGGCGATTTCATTCTCTTTGAAAATCACTACTTTGAAAAATCCAAGTGGTATGCCGGACGCACCTATGTGGATCTGCTCATCCCTGGCGTCACGGAACAATTCATCGACGTCACCATGCCGGGCTATGAAAGGAGCGTCGGAGACGAATTCGGCGCTACTGTGCCGGGCGTGTTCACGGATGAACCGAACATCAATCCAGATGTCAGGGGCGGCATGCGTACTACTCCGGCCTTGTTCGAGGACTTTCACAAGCGTTGGGGCTATGATCTCAAAGTGCATCTGCCGAGCATCTTTGCGCCGGTGGGCGAATGGAAAAAGGTGCGTCATAACTATTATGAACTGCTGCTCGAGCTGTTCATCGATCACTGGTCAAAACCGTGGCATCGCTATACAGAGGAAAAGAATCTCGCCTGGACCGGCCACTACTGGGAGCATGGCTGGCCAAATCCAGTGCATGGCAGCGACAATATGGCCATGTACGCCTATCACCAGATTCCGGCAGTTGATATGCTGTTCAACACCGCGGATCATGATCGCACCCAATTCGGCAACATCCGCGCCATCAAGGAAGTGCGCAGCGTCGCCAACCAATTCAGTCGTGCGCGGGTGCTCAGCGAAACGTATGGCGCAGCAGGCTGGGAGCTCACGTTCAAAGACATGAAGAGAAATGGCGACTGGGAATATGTGCTCGGCATTAACTTTATGAATCAACATCTCGCCTATATGAATTTGACCGGCGATCGCAAACACGACTTTCCGCAGGGCATCTGCTATCAGACGCCATGGTGGAAGGACTATCGAGTTCTCAACGACTATTTTGCGCGTCTATCGGTGGCTCTCTCCAGCGGCGAACAAATGAATGACATCCTTGTGCTCGAGCCCACGACGACGGCGTGGATGTATTACTCGCCGGTGAAATCACCTGATCAGCTCACGATCATGGACGCCGCTTTTCACAACCTGCTCAGTGAGCTGGAGGACTATCAGGTTGAATATGATCTTGGATCAGAAAAGACGATCAAAGATTTTGGCGCGGTCAAAAACGGCAGATTGTTAATGAATGACAGGAGCTATCGGGCGGTCGTTCTGCCGCCGCATTACGAAAATTTCAACGCGCGGACGTTCGAATTGCTCCGGCAGTTCCTCGCTGAAGGCGGCAGTGTCTACAATTTTGGCGAAATGCCAACCCATGTGGACGGTCGCGTTGAAGAAAAAACAGCTGCCCTGCAACACCATATGCAGTGGAAAAAAATAAAGAGTGTGGCCAAGTTCGTCGAGCAGATGGATAGAGAATTTAAATTGGCCAATCCTCTCAAGGTTGGCGGCGATCTCTACCATATGCGCCGCGACCTGGAGAACGGCCAGCTCGTCTTCCTCACCAATTTCAGCCTGCAGGCGGCCGCGAAAGGTTCATTTTCAGTGCTCGGCGCATCGGTGCAAGAGCTTGATGCGCTTTCGGGTGCGATCAGAGCCTATCCGACAAAATCAATCAATGGCTACGTCGAGATATCCTTTGACCTGCCACCGGCCGGCAGTCTGCTCCTCTATATCAGCGATGCAGAGATGCCGGCGACGACAGCGCCGTTCAAACCGCAGTACAAAGTTATGGCGACCGGCCCATCGACGGTAGAGCGCTTGTCTCCCAATATCCTCACACTGGATTATATTAACTTGACGGTTGACGCTCAAGAGTACAATGGGATTTACTACTACACGGGCGGTTTGCACATCTGGAAGGCGCACGGTTATGAAGAAAATCCATGGGTATCATCGGTGCAGTGGCAAACCGAATGGGTCGAGGCGGACACTTTCGTCCAGGGCAGCGGTTTTGACGCGAGCTATCCTTTCATCGTCGACAAAGGGGTGGCGATGAGCTCCTTGAGAGCTGTTGTCGAGAATCCGGACTTGTGGCAGGTGCGAATCAATGGCCAAGCCATAAAACCCATGCCGAATGAATGGGCTGTCGATGAGACATGGGGTGTGTTCGATATCAGTGAGCATGTCGTCGTGGGCCAAAATGAGCTCTCCATCAGCATGCATCCCATGTCCATTTACGCCGAAATTGCACCGGCCTATATCCTGGGAAATTTTCAGTTGGCAGAGCAGGAGCGCGGCTGGAAAATTGTGCCGGCGGCGACGCTTGAATGTGGATCGTGGAGAGAACAAGGGCATCCCTTTTATCCATACGACGTCAGATACAGCAAAAAACTTGTCCTGACAGAGGCTAAGAGTGTGCTCGTTCGACTGGGTGAATGGCGGGGGACCGTGGCGTCTGTCCATGTAAACGGGGTAAAAATCGGCATCATAGGTTGGCAACCATTTGAGCTGGATGTCTCAGACGCCATGCGCAAGGGAGAGAATCGGATCGACGTCGTTGTCACTGGCAGCTTGAAGAATTTGCTTGGTCCGCACCACAATGTTAGTCGCCGCGGCGTCGTGACGCCGTGGAGCTTCAAGTACGCACCAGAAGAACAGCCAAGAGGTAGGGATTACGATTTGCTCGATTATGGCTTGCTCGAGGACTTTGAAATTGCGGTTGAATGAATCGATTGCAGCTCTTTTTACGTGAGTTTGAGAATTCCCAAGGAAAGTGATGCACTATATGAATGTCCGAGAAAAGTGAGACTTGAAATTTGACTTTTGCAGCAAAGTACTTGCATCTGAAAAAATTTCGTTTAAATTGAAAAGGACTCTCAATTAAAGGGCACGAGATGAATCCATTGAATAGCGTCGCGACAAAACAAGATTTGAATGATTTGCGCGACGAACTGAAACTGGAATTCGCAAAATTTGCTACAAAGAACGATCTGAAAAGGTTTGCTACAAAAGATGATCTGAAAAACTTTGCCACAAAAGACGACCTGAAAAGGTTTGCCACAAAAGACGATCTGAAAAACTTTGCCACAAAAGACGATCTGAAAAACTCTGCCACTAAAGACGATCTGAAAGCCTTTGCAAAAAAGGATGACCTGAAAAACTTTATCACCAGAGATGATGCAAAAGACTTTGCCCGAAAAAAAGACCTGGACAAGCTGACAGCCCAAGTTGCAGTGAATACGGTGGAGATTGTCAATATCAAGTCAGAATTGCGAGGCGTGCACACCAAGCTGGATCACATCATCGAAGTGTTGAGCGATGTTGTCGGTGATCTCAAGGATAATCAAATAGAACGAGCTGCTACTAATGTGACAATCGATCGGCATCAGAGTATTCTTGACAATCATGAGAAACGAATAAGTCATTTGGAACAAAAACCGACACGGATTCGATGATGCAGAAAATCGCTCTCCTCATCATATAACCTTATCCTGAAAATTCATCGAGTTCCAATCGAATCGGAGTCAGCCATGAGATCATCCATCGCATCAGCTCTTATCGTGATTTCGCTTTTATTCACTTCGTGCGCATCCAAGAATGGTTCCAATCTCTGGACGGTCAAATCGCCGGACGGGAAACTGGAGATCACTGTCGAACTCTCGTCGCAAGCCAGCGATGTATCCTCATCGCCTGGTGAGGGTTCGCTGCGCTATTGGATCACCTATGGAAAAAAAGTGGTGATGGACAAAGCACCGCTGGGTTTGGAATGTGAAGGCGAGTCGTTCGCGAAAAATCTCGTATTCCGCACCGCATCGTTCGCCAAAATTGACGAAACCTACACCCTGCACAATGGCAAACGTCGAAATTTGCATAGCCTTGCCAACCAGTTGATCCTCGCTCTCAACAATGAAAATGGGACAGACTTTGAACTCATCGTCCGGGCTTTTGATGACGGCGTCGCTTTCAAATACGCTCTGCCCGGAGAGGGTGAAAAAATTATCACGAGAGAGGCCAGCGCTTTCAAAATCCCGGCCGGGACAGCCTATATCATGCCTTATGATGATCCCGGCCAGTGGTGGCCCGCCTATGAGAACTTTTATGGCGAATACGCCGTTGGCGCCTCGTCACCGACGCAGTCCGGCTGGGCATTCCCGGCGCTATTCAGAATAAATGATGGCGCCATCACTATCCTCATCACCGAATCAGGATTGAACGGCTCTTATTGCGGTACGCATCTGGAAAAGGATGCACCGGACGGGCTCTATCAGGTGCGTTTGCCTGAAGAGGCAGATGGAGAGGGCGTTGGAAAATCAACGCCGGTCGCTTCTTTGCCGTGGCAATCCTCCTGGAAGGTCATCATCATCGGTGACAGTCCTGGCGATATCGTCGAATCGTCTCTGGTCACCCATGTCGCAGATCCGCTGGCGTATGCGGTCAGCGATTACATCAAACCAGGCCGCGCTGCGTGGAGCTGGTGGTCGGATAGCGCGAGTCCGCGCAATTTCGCCAAACAGAAAACCTTCATCGATCTGGCCGCTGACATGGGATGGGAATATTATCTGCTCGATGCAAACTGGAATTATGAGCCGATGGCGGATTTACTCGACTTTATCAACTATGCGGACGACAAAAGAGTTGGCGTGCTGGTCTGGTACAATTCGGGAGGTCCGCACAATAGCGTCACCGAAGCGCCGCGCGATCGCCTGTTTGAGCGCGAGCGGCGACGACAGGAATTTCAGTGGCTATCAGAGATAGGTGTCAAGGGCGTTAAAGTTGATTTCTGGCACAGCGACAAACAGGACATGATCAAATACTATACCGATCTGCTGCGAGACGCCAATGACTTCCAGATTCTGGTCAATTTCCACGGCTGCACGATCCCGCGCGGCTGGGAACGGACTTTTCCCAACCTGCTGACCCTCGAAGCGGTCAATGGCGCGGAGCAGTATAAATTCAACACTGCCTACCCGAGAAATGCCACCTGGCACAACGTCAATCTCGTCTTCACCCGCAACGCCATCGGCCCCATGGATTACACGCCAGTCACCTTCACGGACATGGAAAATCCGCATCTGACGACAGTGGCACACGAACTGGCGCTATCGATCGTCTTTCAATCCGGCATCCTGCATTTTGCCGACAAGCCGGATGGCTACCGAACACAACCCGAGACGGTGCAACAGTTCCTCCGGGAGGTGCCGGTGACCTGGGATGAGATCAAATTTCTGCATGGAGAGCCGGGCAAATTTGTCGTACTGGCACGTCGCAGCGGCGACACCTGGCATCTCGGCGGCATCAGCGGCCTGGAGGAGGAAAAGACCGTCACTATCGATGCGCGCCAATTTGGCGTCGGCGAGGTGTTATTCATCGGTGATGAAGCGGCGCGCTCATTCAAGATACAAAAGCTGCCCAATGGGGTGCACGAGATAAAAATGGCCCCGTATGGCGGTTTTGTGATGACGGTGAAATCGGACGAGAGCCGCTGAGCCGATCAACCGATCCAGATGGCTTGGCCGAGCCAGTCGAGTGATGCCGCAGTGGATGCATGTTGGCAAGTGTGCCGCAAATAAAGTCGCGATGTGCTGTAGCGCCTCCTATTGATCCGAGATCACCATCAATCCGGATGGCGCTGCCGGCGGGCGCGCATCATGACTGCCACCGACATACAGCACCCAATCGCCGCTGAACGGCGGCGCCAGGGATAGTGTCGCGCCTCCGGTCACCCTGGACACGGGCGAATAGTCGCCCGTCCTCGGATTGAACCACTGCATGTCGATTTCTCCATTGACGGCGGCCAGATTCAGCTCAACGCTCCCGCCGTTGCGGGAGTAGACGACGTATTCCCTTCCCGGATCAGCGATGCAGTGACCTGTGCTCACGAGAGCATCGTTCGGCTGCATGCTCCACCATTGCAGACGTTGCGTGAATTCATGAAACACCATCATCTCCTGTTGTTGTTGCGCATTGGCGTTCAAATCGTAACCACCCTTGTCCGGTGCAAAAGTGGTGAAAAAGCCGGCGGTGGCATATCCGCCGGCGGTGAATATCTCCCAGGCGCCGGTGCGTAACGAGTTATCATCCTCAGTCCAGCCCGCATAGGCATATTCCCCATTGACGACCGGCTTGGAGTAAATGCGATCTCTGGCAATCATGGCGTGAAAATCCGGCGTCTGCTGCATGACAAAGCCAAACCACTCATCGGCGCCAAATTCAGCGCTCGACCGCACCTTGCCGCCCGGATGCAGGGTGATGGGATGAGCGTACGGATCTGTCGCTGCGACATGCCTGCCATGTTGTCGCCAGACGCTCGGCAATAGGCCAAAATCATCATAGACCTCGCTGTGCTCACCGGACAGGCACCAGAACACATTATAGGCGCTGAACCGCGCGACCATATAGTCGCAGAATGCCGCAAATTGAGCCTCTGAAAATTTGACAAATTCTTGCGCCCAGGTGAAAAAAATGACCGGCGCCATGCCGAGCGAGTTCATATATTCGATTCGTCGATCCAGCCACTGAAAATAGCCGGGATTCAGACGATCATAATCCTTGCCGCTTTGGGTCAACTGAAAAGCAACACCCCCCTCGTTCGCCCAGAATGCATCGCCATTGATATAACTCACGACAATCGCCTGCACGACATTAAAGCCCTGTTCATGCCGGAGATCAATATACTCCTTGAAACGGCTCTCGTACGGATAGAGGTGGGTGAACAGACGCCACGATGTTTCCCCCTTCCACATCCAGGGAGTGCCATCATCCCAGATGAACGTATATGGATTATCCGGATTCACGTGAATATGACCCTTGCGATTCGATTCAGTGACCGTGAACGAGCCGCTCTTGTCAAAGGCGCTATGCGAGCCTGACAGCGAGTAGCTCCACGTGCCGACTTCTGTCGGCATCATGCGGACTTGGTACACATCGCCGCCATTCCAAAATCCATTGATTTCAATTCGCTGCGTTGGCCCTTGAAAGACGCCCCGCAATGATACGTCGACATATTTATTGCCGCTGATGCCAGGAGCGACAATCGCCAGTTCAAAAATTCCGAATTTTTCAACCTGCCTCTGATCCGCGCTCCCGGTCGAAAAACTGGCAGTAAATGGACGCTCCACTGCATTGTCGCCGGGAGTGAAATCCTGCACAAAGGGCGCCGAGCTTTCGGACTGCCGAAAAAACTTGAAATTTGCATACGTTATTTGTTGCGGCACCTGCATCTCCATTCCTTTGCAGCCCGATTCTGCAGAGCCGAGACGCATGCTGTGGTAGGGCGGCGCATACTCTGTTCCGAATGAGCTGTAATCGACGTGCTGGTACAGCTGATCATCGATATAATAAGACATCTGTCCATGCCCCCATTCCAGACGGACATGATAGATATGCTCCTTTTGCCACGTTATAGGCCCGTATTCGAGTTCAAATGCATGCGGATCATCATCATAGCCGCCCTGGTAAGCGCTGACATTGAGGCGAAATCGCCCATGCTGCCATTTCCATTGATCGCCTTCGACATAGCCAAAGATATGCAGCAAGAGCTTCCAAGGATTATGCCATTGCCGAATGCCGTTGATTGTTTTCCCATACCACTCGTCCGATTCGTCCCTGTCCCACATATTGAATAGCGTGTAATGCATGTCTTCGTTACTGATCAGCTGACCTTGATAATACAGTTCATTGGGAAAGACTTGATTGCTGGCGTAAAGGCCCTGCACGTCAAATTCAATTTTTCCATGCGAACAGGTTTCAATGTCATACTGGATATGGTCCCATCGTGTCTCGGTCTTCCATCCCTTTTCCGTGTAGATTCCTCCACCCTGCCGTCCAACTGTCGATCCAGTCGTCAACGGATCATCGATTTCCAGATTCCACTCAGCTGACTGAGAGAGCCCAGAGAATAAAAAGAGCATCGCCATCACAATCATGCGCATCTTGCGATCAACTCCACCACTCACACCGTTCTCCTTCAATGAATCTCCATTCGCGTAAAAATTGGAGAAATGCACATCAAATATCTTGCCATATAAATAGCACGGTTTATAATCATTATAAACATATACTTAAACCATTTAATTAGTCGGGCTGATAATGTCAATCGATTTCAATTCTGTTCACTCCCCTGCAGGTTGAGAAGCGAATGCGACACGGCGGAAACTGTCCATCTGGTATCCTGTCAATGGAATGATGCTCATCCATGTTGATCGTGGCGTCTATCTTTTATAGTATACTTTTCCATTGAATTTCTCATAAAATGAGTTATCTTTGTGCGTCGTTCTCATCGTACAGCGTCACTCACAGGAGCAATATGAAAAAACCAGTTCTCTTTCTCCTCCTCCTCTTATGCGCGAGCGTGCGTGCGACCGAGTCTGAGGAATTATACGCTCCGCACCACCATTCTATCGGCAGTCTGGCTTTCGGCTGGACCCGCTATTTTTCCGACATCGCCGACAGCTATGCCAAACCTTCAGGCGTGTCGCTGGCCGTGCTCGCACCCATACACATTCCAAAGATTGATGCGCACCTCAAAATAAAAGCGACCTATGTCAATGTGCAGGGGGACAATTTCAGCGGCATGGCGGCCGTTGTCAACGAGTTATTGTTGGGTAGAATAGCCTACGAGGAAGAGTATCTTTTCGTACTGCCGCAATTGGGCTTTGGCTATCGGTCGGAATCGCTATTCTACAAGTTTGATGATGCCTATTTCAACGTCAAACTCTTTGTCGATCTATCGGTCTGGATCGACTATCATCTGGAGACGTTTTCAGCGGGAGTGATGCTCAATTTTGAACGCGATTTGCCGGGTGCAGACATTGGCTTCATTGCGGACAATCGTATAAACGTTTCATTCGTTCTGACCAAATGATATCGCTTCCTGGAGAGCATATGAAGATCCTTGTCTTGATACTCATTCCTGTTCTTTTTCTCGTCCCGTTGTCGCTCGCCGAGGAGATCGGCGCCATTACCCTCAGCATTGACCACTATCTTGCCCAGAAAGCAGCTTTTGACGAAATTGCGACGACGGGTTCAGCATTCGGCCTTTTGGTGCCCGTGCGACTCCCCAACGTCATCGCGCACCTTAAAATAAAATACGCTTCGCACAGGGTGGATGGCGGCCGGACAGATAATCCAAATGCAGAATTTCTGCATATCAGCAATGAGGTGCTCGTCGGCTATAAATCATGCCAGAAAAACAGCGTGGTCATACTACCACAGATCGGCATCGGCGTCACTGGCGAACGATACAAGGTTGATGAAGGCGTCGGCGGCGCGCACGCCGATATCTTTTTCGATCTCTCCTGTCGCATCGACTATCAGCTCAAGCGCTTTTCTATCGGTGCGATGGTGAACCTGGAACGCGATCTCAATTTAGGGCTCGGCAGCTATATTTCTGAGAACAGGCTCAGTCTATCTTTGCTCGTTTCGAAATAGCCGATCGGGCAAAGAGGCGTCGCGACAGCGAAAGCGCTTATCAGGCAAACGCTGCTTTCTCTCTTGCCCATAGAAAAACGAAAGGTCAAACACGTCATGAAAAATCTTGTTCACCTTGCCCTTTTTCTCTATTTAGGAGTTACGTCGATCATGTGTTCAAAAGAATCAGAGCCAAACAGCCCGACAGCGCCCGAAGCGACCGGTGAAGTGACGGTCGCCAAAACGACCTATAGCGGCTGGAATGATGCCTATGAAATGACGAACGGACTCGTCAAGGTGGTGGTCGTTCCGGCCATCGGACGAATCATGTATTATGGCTTTGTCGACGGCGCCAACATTCTGTGGAACAATCCTTCATTTTACGGCAAAACGCTGCCCTATGGTCAACCCTATCGCGAGAATGGCGCCATCACCTGGGCTAATTTTGGCGGGGACAAGGTATGGCCGACGGAGCAGAGCCAGTTCCCCGACATCAATGGCTATGCCTGGCCGCCAGACCACTGGTTTGATGGCGGCGCGCATGCGGTAGATGAAATCGCTGACGGTGTACGGCTGAGCAGCCAGGTGTCGAATTACTGCGGCGCGCAGAGCATCCGCGAGATCATCCTCGATCCGTTCAGCAGCGAGCTCAAGATCAACCAGACGATAAGAAAAGCAAAGAGAGCGCAAAACAGCTCGGTTGAGCCCATTGAGTACACCATATGGAATGTCACACAAATTCGGCCGCCGAAGATGGCCTTGCTCCGTCTGAATCCTAATAGCCGGCTTGAGGATCGTATCCATTTATGGCAGCAGGCGGATGCGAATTTGCTCATGAGCGGCGATGTGGCGACCTTCTTTCCACATCCGACCAGCTCACAAAAAGCCGGCGCCGATTCGGATTTCTGGCTGGCCGCCATTGTGGATAACATTGTCATCGGCGAATTCTTCCGACTGCAAACGGGCGTCTATCCGGACAATGGCCTCAGCGCTGAAGTCTACAACTGCCCGGACTATACCGAGCTCGAACTGCTCAGTCCCTTTGCACGCCTGAGCACCGGCGAATCGACCCATTTCACCATCTCCTGGCGTCTCACCAGGCTGCCATCCGATGCCGTCTCGAGCGCGCAAAAACGGGACGCCGCCGTCGCATGGCTCGACTCATTCCAAGAGTGAAAAGGGCATTCCATGAAAATCGGAAAATACTCCATCGGCATTGGCGACCGTTTTGGTCAGCAGGGGAAGGCGCAGCTCGACGCCATTTTGCAAGCGAGGCAACTTGGTGTGCAGGTGACGCCGGTATGGAATAAATCATTCCGGGAACACGCAATCATTCATTCAGAGCCGGCGGACACTCGCGCCGAAGCGGACGCGGCCGTCGGCGCGCTCGCCTGGGACGGGCCATACTTTGTCGATGCCGATCATGTCAACTTGAAGATCATTGATCCGTTCATCACGGTGAGCGATTTTTTCACCCTCGATGTCGCCGATGTCATCGGCGTCAAAGCTGATCCCACCGTCATTCAGACATTTGTGGAGCAAAACAGAGAATATCATGGCAGGCTCATCCCCGGGCTGGAAGAGACCTTGCAGGCCACTGAGAATCTGCTCCGCCATATCGGCGAAAAATACCTGGCCGCCATCGAAGAAGCGGGGCGCATCTATCAGCACATCGCGGCGCGAAAAATTCAGTTCGTCGCTGAAATTTCAATGGACGAAACCGACGCACCGCAATCGCCCGTGGAACTGTTCTTCATCCTGGCGGCCATTGCGCAGCGAGGAATACCCATCCAGACGATTGCCCCCAAATTCACCGGCCGATTCAACAAGGGAGTCGACTATGTCGGCGATCTCGAGCGGTTTGCCAGAGAGTTTGAACAGCATCTGGCTGTCATTCAGTTTGCCATCCGGGAGTTCTCCCTGCCAGCGACTCTCAAACTCAGCGTCCATTCCGGCAGCGACAAATTTTCCATCTATGGTCCCATCCGCCAGGCGATGCTCAATTTCGACGCCGGCTTGCACATCAAAACAGCGGGCACGACATGGCTGGAAGAACTCATTGGCCTGGCCGTCGCCGGCGGCGATGGACTGGACATCGCTAAAAGAATCTATCGTGGCGCATTTGAACGCGCTGACGAGCTGATCAAACCGTACGCGTCAGTGGTCGATATTGATGAGCATCTCCTTCCAACGCCGGATGATGTGGACAGGTGGGACAGCCAGCACTACGCCGACGCGCTGCGACATGATCAGCAGCATGAGTTCTATAACCCGAATTTTAGACAATTGCTGCATGTCGGCTACAAGATCGCGGCCGAAATGGGAGATCATTATCTGGAGGCGGTGAAAAAGTACGAAAAAGTTGTGGCGGAAAATGTGACCGCCAACCTTTTTGTGCGCCATCTCAAGCCGTTGTTCATTGGCAATTGACTGATGCAATCAAAACCGCAGGAGCGCGCATGAAAAAATTCAAACGTTATTGCAAGACCCTCAAGCTGCACGATGATCCCGATCTCATCAGAGAATATAAAAAGGTCCATGCGATGGGCGCGGCCTGGCCGGAGATCAGCCAGGGCATGCAGGAGATCGGCATCATCGATATGGAGATTTACATTGACGGCAACCAGCTGTTCATGATCATGGATACGGTGCCTGAATTTGACCACGAGGCAGCGATGGCTGCGCTCGCGACTATGCCGCGCCAGGCTGAATGGGAGGCATATGTGTCCAGATTTCAACGGACCAGCGCCGAAGCCGCAGCAGCGGACAAATGGCGCCTCATGGAGCGAATTTATGAGCTGGAGCAACAAAAAGAATCCACTCCTGAACAGGGATATGATAAAGAATGCTAACGAGCACAAACGAGGCCAGAATATGATGACAAATGCAACCGCGAGCCATACCGAGAAAAACAAGGTCATTCCGAGCGAGATTCTCTACCCCTTCATTCTCGTGACCAGTCTGTTTGCCCTGTGGGGATTTGCCAATGACGTGACAAATCCGATGGTGGCGGCGTTCAAACAGATCATGCTCATCAGCCACTTTGAAAGCTCTCTGGTGCAATTTGCCTTTTACGGTGGGTATTGCGTCATGGCCATCCCGGCGGCGCTGTTCATCAAACGGTTCACCTACAAGAGCGGCATTCTGGTCGGACTGGCGCTCTACTCGGCCGGCGCCCTGCTGTTCATTCCCTCCAGCCATCTCATGGCGTTCTGGCCGTTTTTGATCTCTTATTTCATCCTGACGTGCGGCCTCTCCTTTTTGGAAACCAGCGCCAATCCCTATATTCTCGCCATGGGCCCGGAAGAAAATGCCACTCGTCGGCTCAATTTCGCCCAGGCGTTCAATCCGATCGGCTCATTGATCGGCATGTTTACGGCGCAGCAGCTCATTCTGGCCCGCCTGGACAAAACAGCCGAGGCGGAACGCGCGATCATCGCTCGTTCGGCGCCCGAGCAATTCAGGGCATTGCAGGTACACGATCTCTCCATTTTGCGCGGACCCTATGTCGCCATCGGATTCATCGTATTGATATTTTTCGTCATCTTTCTGCTATCAAAATTGCCGCGCAGCGCAGGCGAGGATGAAAAAAATCTCGATCTCAAAGCCACACTCAACCGCTTGTGGAGCAACAAGAAATATATCGAGGGCGTGGTCGCTCAGACGTTCTATGTCGGCGTGCAGATCATGTGCTGGACCTTTATCATCCAGTATGCGATGAACGAACTGGGCATGGCGAAAGAGACGGCGCAAGGCTATAACATCATCGCCATGGCCATTTTTTGCAGCAGCCGCTTCATCTGCACCTATTTATTGAAATACTTTAGTCCCGGCGACCTGCTGATGAGCCTGGCGATCGGCGGTTTCGCACTGATTCTGGGCACGATATTCATTCATGGGATGGCCGGACTCTATTGCCTCATCGGCGTCTCTGCCTGCATGTCGCTGATGTTCCCCACCATCTACGGCATTGCGCTCAAGGGTCTCGGCGACGACGCCAAGCTCGGCGCGGCCGGTCTGATCATGGCGATCGGCGGCGGCTCGATCATGCCGCCCCTGCAGGCAGCGATCATGGACATGAACGATTTTAATATCGGCGGCACGATGCTGTCCAGCACGCGCGCTTCATTTGTGCTGCCGTTGATCTGCTTTGCCGTCATTACCATCTTTGGCTTCAGAGCAGCGCATGTTCACGGACACACCTATTAAAACGGGTTAACCTTGACATCAATGAAAAAGACTGCTATCTTTAATCACAGGTATTGCTGAAAGCCAGGTAACGCCATGAAGTTTTATTTCACTCTAGTGATGGGATGTTTTTCACTCACGCTGCTCACCTGCACGACGCCACAGCAACCGCGTTCAAAGGAAGAAGCAGTTGAACAGTGGCGCGAGGACAAATTTTCCCTGTTCATCCATTGGGGATTGTATTCGACGCTGGGTGGTGAGTGGAAGGGCGAACGCGTCAGCAGAGGATACAGCGAACAGATCCGCGCGCATGCCAATATCAGCCGGGAAGAATACGCCGCATTGGCGCAGGATTTCAATCCCGTGAACTGGGATGCGAATGCCATATGCGAGCTGGCCAAAGCAGCGGGAATGCGCTCCATCGTCTTCACCGCCAAACATCACGACGGTTTCAACATGTTCGACAGCGACTATTCCGATTTTAACATCGCGGATGCCACGCCGTTCGGTCGTGATGTCGTCAAGGAGCTGGCAAAAGCCTGCGAGCGCCATGGCCTCAAACTGGGATTGTATTACTCCCTGATAGACTGGAACTTGCCTGAGGCTCGGATCTCCAGTCACAATTCTGACCAGATTCCGGCCAAACACGAAGAATACAATGCCCAGCAGATCGCCGAGCTGGTGACAAAATATGGTCCAATCAGCGAACTGTGGTTTGACATGGGTGCGCCAACAGCGGAGCAGAGCAAACGTTTTGCCGGCATCGTGCGCCAGCATCAGCCCTTCTGCCTGGTGAGCGGCCGCATCTCCAATGATCAAGGCGATTTCAATGTCATGGGCGATAATTTCTCTCCGGGATTCAAGATGGAGCTGCCCTGGCAGTCGCCGGCATCGATGTTTCCCGAGACCTGGGGCTATCGGTCGTGGCAGGAACGCGGCGATGACCAGGAAAAAGTGGTTGAAAAAATACGCGCGCTGGTGCGAGTGGTGTCGCGTGGCGGCGCCTATCTCCTCAACATCGGTCCCATGGGCGATGGTGCAGTGGTGCCCTTTGAGGCCGATGTCCTGCGCGGTATCGGCGACTGGCTGAAAGTCAATGGCGATGCCATTTACGGCACAGAGGCCAATCCTTTTGACAACCTGCACTGTGCCGACGCCACCTGCAAAGAGGGCATCATCTATCTGCATGTGGTGGATTGGCCTGCTGATAATATCTTCAAGCTGCCAGGACTGCAAAATGCGATCACCAGAGCCTATTTACTGAAAGATGAAAAGCAACAGCTGTCAGCGGCGCCGTTTGAAGATGGTCAGATTCTCACTGCATCCAAGGACATTGAAAGAGACTCTGCGGTGACGGTCATTGCTGTGGAGTACGACGGCCAATTGAAGATCCGGCCGGCTCGCATCCTGGACGCGGCCGACAAGATCGAGCTGACCTCTGACACTGCGGTCGAATCATATAGTTTCAGCCAACCGGAATATTACTCCAGCCTCCGCACCACGGTGAAAAGGACGTGGAACATCGAAGCGGCTGAAAGAGCTGAATATGTCCCGATGATGCGCTACACCGAACAGGAAGCGGGCAAGGCACTGCTTCTCACAATCGATGGCCAGAGTCACACCGTACTCCTGGACAGGTCACAGCCAGAGCCGATAAACGACTCATCGCCATTACAAATCGACCGATTGTTCAAAATCGGCGGATTTGAAGGTTGCAGTCTTGGCGCAACGCACGGCCGAACGCACGGAATCGATCCGATCTTCACCTGGTCACTTCGCACCATGCAACGCTGGCAGATCGTACCTAACTGGACGAGCTCTGCGATCATCACAGGCGACGACGGTGATTTTGCGCCAACCTATTTCTATCAACGGATTTATGCCGGAGAGGACATGGACTATCTGGTCGCCATTGGCAGCGATGATGGTTTGCAGGTGTGGCTGAATGGCGAGCAGCTGCTGCTCAAATATCAAAAAAATCAGAATGATCTGAACAGGGATGTGCTCAAGCTGTCGCTCAAAAAAGGCCTGAACGAACTGCTTTATAAAAACTATAATCGATTTGGCGATGCTCCGCTGTCCTTCATCGACTATCGGCTGAGCCAAACGCAGTACAGTAAAAAACTGGCGCCCATCGAACTGATGGCGGACGTGAATACTTTGGCGCTGATGCTCGGCAATGCAGAATCCATTCATCAAGATCTGGGCTTGATCAATTTTGAATTTTGGCTGGAGAAAAAGTAAAACGATGGCCAGACTGGGCGCAGCGGTTCTGGAGCGGCGAGTTGTCCATCCATGATAAAGCTGCTGCTGCCCGCGGCGTCACGGACTTTCGTATGCATTTCTCCGGTTCATCCGGGAGAGGAGGAGAGATGAAAATTCACGTATCGCGACGCGCTTTTATGCGCAAGACCGCGGTCGGCTCAGCTGCGATGGCGCTGGCGCCGACCATCTTGACATCGCAGGCAACCAGACCAGCGCTGCTGGGCGGCGCACCGGTGCGGACGCGCGAATGGCCAAACTGGCCGATCTGGCGGCAGGAATGGGAGCAAAAAGTCATTCAAGTCATGCGCAGCGGCAGCTGGTGGCGCGGCCGGGGCGAACACGTAGCGGATTTCGAAAGAGCCTATGCCGAACTCATTGGCGCCAAACGCTGTCTCGCCACTGCCAGCGGCACGACCGCGCTGCTGGTCAGCATGCATGTCCTGGGCGTTGATGCCGGCGATGAGGTGATCGTCTCGCCCTTCACCTTCATCGCTTCCTACAACTCGATCTTGCTGAGCAGAGCGCTGCCCGTGTTTGCCGACACAGATGTCGAGACCCTGACGATCGATCCCCAAACCATCGAAGCAAAGATCACCGAGAGAACGACCGCGATTATGCCGGTTCACATCTATGGTCTGCCGTGCGACATGGATCCGATCAATGATATTGCCAAGAGACATGGCCTGGTCGTCATCGAGGATGCCTGCCAGGCGTGGCTGGCCGACTATAAGGGGAAAAAATGCGGTACGCTCGGCGATTTGGGCTGTTTCAGCTTTCAAAACTCAAAGCACCTCCCCACCGGCGAGGGCGGAGCCATCACCGGCGATGACGATCTGATCATGGATCGCTGTCATTCATTTCACAACTGCGGCCGGGCATACGGTGCGTCGAACGGCGCGACGCAGTATTTCACCCGCGGCAGCAATCGCCGCATGCAGCAGGTGCAGGCGGTGATGCTGATCCAGCAAATCGACAAGCTGCAGGAGGAGACAAGACGCCGACAGGAAAATGCTGCTTATCTGATGCGGCAATTGGACCTCCCCGGCATTCATCCGGTGCGGCTACCGGAAAACAGCCGTGCGGTCTGGCACCTCTTTCCGATTCGCTACGATGCCGAGCAATTCAACGGACTGCCCATTGCAAAATTTGTCCAGGCCATGGATGCCGAAGGAATTCCATTCAGACCCGGTTACCATGAACTCTACTTTGACGGCCTCATCGACGAGGCGATTCAGTCGCGCGGCTACAAACGCCTCTTCTCTGAACAGCGCTTAAAAGAGTATCGCGAGAGTCTGCACGACTTGCAGGGCAACAGACAGGTCTGTAAGACGACGCTGGCCATTGGGCAAAACCTGCTGCTGGGTGACAAGGAAGATATGGACGACATCCTGAACGCGCTGCATAAAATACACCACCACAGCGCTGAGATCGCCCGCGCCTGATCGACGAAATAGCACGGATGCGCGCGAGCCTGGCACGCGAACGCAGCAGTAACAGTTTGAGGCACAGTCTTTTTTTATGAGCAGCTCAATAAAACATGTCGATCTTTTAATCGCCACGGACTGGGAGTACGACCGCGACTTTGTTCAGCTCTTGCTCCGCCAAGCGCGCCGCATGCGTCTATCAGCCTTCGTCGTCCGGCGCCGGACGTTGCAGCCGACCATTTCGCTGCTGCAAAATGGCGAAATTGAAATAGGCGCGCTCTTCGACCGAGCGTCCGACACCAGCATCGAGTTCTACGAGCTGCAACAGCTGCTGGAAAACAGGGCGCAGGTCATCGAGCCACTCGCGCAAATGCGCTGGGCATCCGACAAGGCCACCATGCACCTGGAGTTCATTGCCAATGGACTGCACACCCCCTATACTTTCATCATTGAATCCTTTGACGACAACAAGCATGTCTGGCTCTCGGTCGATGATCTGGC